>NZ_JBEYHT010000068.1:0-40726 GCF_040635425.1 Streptomyces laurentii
GCCGGCGACGCGGCGCTCGCCGCCGTTGCGCTCCTGCCAGAAGCGGTATACGTCAACGGCGTCGGCGCGCTCCTCGTAGCGCATCGGGAGCTGGCCCGACCGCTGGAAGAGGCCAAGAAAGCACGCCTGCGCAGCGCCCAGCGGGCCGGCCAGCTCGACCCTGGCGCCGACCTCGACTGGTCCTCGACGTGCTCTACGCGCCCCTCTTCCAGAGGTGGCTGCACCGCAGCGCTCCGCTGACCGCCGCGTACGCCGACTCACTTGTCGACACGACCCTCCGAGCCTTCGCCCCCTGAGGTGGGGGCCCCTACCCGCGGGCGCGGGTAGGGACGGGAGCGGGGGGGGGACGGGGGCCGGGGGCCGGGGGTCTCGGCCCACCAGCTCCGCGCCGTACCTCACGTGGTACGGAACACGACCCCCGCCCGCGGCACCAGCGCACCGTCCCGCCCGCCCCCGCGTCCTACACCAGGAAGTCCCGCGCCACCCGCGCGGCCACGCGCTCCAGCAGCGGCCCCGCGTTCGGGATCGACTTCGCCGGGTCCGGCTCCAGGTCCGTCAGCGGATACGCCCGCCGGATCCCCGCCGCCCCCAGCGCCTCGGGCGCGAGAGCGAGCCGTCCGCACACCGCGACGACGTCCTTGCCGGCTGCTCGGGCCGCCGCGGCAACGCCCGCAGGCGCCTTGCCGTGGAGGGTCTGCGCGTCGAGGGAGCCCTCGCCGGTGATGACGAGGGTCGCGCGGGCGAGCGCGGGGGCGAAGCCGAGGACGTCGAGCATCAGCTCGATGCCGGGGCGGAAGCGCGCGCCGAGCAGCAGCGCGCCGTAGCCGATGCCGCCCGCGCCACCCGCGCCGGGGGCGGCGGCAAGACCGGCGGCCTTCGGGCCGATCGCGTCTTCGAGTACGCGCGCGTAGTGCGCGAGGGCGGCGTCGAGTGCGGCGACGTCGTCGGGGCCGGCGCCCTTCTGCGGCCCGTAGACCGCCGCGCAGCCCTTGGGACCGGTCAGCGGGTTGTCGACGTCGCTCGCGAGGACGAGGTCGACGCCGGAGAGGCGTGGGTCGATGCCGGAGAGGTCCGCGGACGTGAGCCGCGCGAGCGCGCCGCCGCCGGGGCCGACCGGCTCGCCGTCCGCGTCGCGGAAGTCCGCGCCGAGCGCGGCGAGCATCCCGGCGCCGCCGTCGGTGGTGGCGCTGCCGCCGACCCCGAAGACGATGTCGGTGGCTCCGGCGTCGAGGGCCGCGCGCAGCAGTTCCCCGGAGCCGTACGTGGTGGCGGTGAGGGGGGCGAACACGCCGGGCGGCAGCAGCTGGAGGCCGGACGCCTCCGCCATCTCGACCACCGCGGTGGTGCCGCGCAGTGCGAACGCCGCGGTGACGGGTTCGCCGAGCGGCCCGGTCACACGGATCTCGCGCCGCTCGAACCCGGCCGCGACGGCCGCCGCCACCGTGCCGTCGCCGCCGTCGGCGACGGGCAGGGTTTCGATGTCGAGTCCCGGGACGACCCGCCGGAGACCCGCGGTGACCCGCTCGGCGACCTGCACGGCCGTGAGCGAGCCCTTGAACTTGTCCGCCGCGACGAGCACGCGCGCGGCCTTGGTTACTGCTCCGTCCGTCACCTTGCATCCCTTGCTTTCGAACAGGCAGTCGCGCCGTCGCCGACCCTATCGGGCGGGGGTGACGCCCTGCCACCCCCTGCTCACGGGGCGGCGGGCGGTGCGTCGGCGCGCGGCGCGGCCCCGCATTCGGTAGACCAATGCCATGGGCCTGCTCAAGCACAGCGAACTCGCCGACCGGATCCTCGGCGGCTGGACGGGGCGGATCGCCGGGAACATGCTCGGCAAACCGGTGGAGTGCGGCGAGCACTGGACGCCCGAGCGGATCGACGCCTATCTGCGGCTGACCGGCGCCCTGCCGCTCACGGACTATCTGCCCGCGCCGCCGGCGGCCGGCGCCGACGGGTTCGAGCTGCGGCCGGAGTGGCCGCAGTGCGTCCGCGGCCGGATCAACGGCAGTTGCCGGGACGACGACATCGACTACTCGATCCTGGGGCTGCATCTGCTGGAGACGCGGGGGTTCTCTTTCACCACGGAGCAGGTCGGCGAGCAGTGGCTGCTACGGCTGCCGTATCTCCGGACGTACACGGCGGAGCGGGTCGCGTACCGCAACCTGACGAACGGCCTGAAGCCGCCGCTGACCGCCACGTACGACAATCCGTACCAGGAGTGGATCGGCGCGCTGATCAGGGCGGACGTGTACGGCTGGACCTCGCCGGGCGATCCGCGCCGGGCCGCCGCGCTGGCCCGCCGCGACGCGGTCCTCTCCCACACCGGCAACGGCGTGTACGGGGCGATGTGGGCGGCGGCGCTGGTGGCGGCCGCGTTCACGGCGCCCGACACCCGCACGGCGCTGGCGACCGCCCTGGAGCGGATCCCGGCGAGCGCCCGGCTCGCCCGGACGGTGCGGCACACGATGGCCCTGCACGAGGCGGGCGTGGAGTGGGCCGAGACGCTGACGGAGCTGGCGGGGCAGACCGGCGGGCTCGGCTGGATCCATGTGGTGCCGAACGCGGCGGTCCTGACCGCGGGGCTGCTGTACGGGGAGGGGGATTTCAGCCGCACGCTGGCGCTGACCGTGCGCGGCGGCCTGGACACCGACTCCAACGGCGCGACGGCCGGTTCGGTCGCGGGTGTCCTGTGCGGGGCCGCGGCGATCCCGCCGCAGTGGTCGGAGCCGCTGCGCGACCGGGTGCGCAGCGCGGTGACCGGCTTCGACCGCGTACGGATCAGTGAGCTGGCGGACCGGACGGTGCGGCTGGCTACGCTGACGGGATGACGACTCCCGGTGTTCCCTCCGGTCCCGCCCCCGGTCCCACTCCTCCCTTGGGCCCTTCCGCCGCATACGTCGCGTACATCGCGAGCCTGCCCCGGGTCTTGGCCGCCGCGGCCACGGTCTTCCGCGACGCGAGCGGCCGGGTGCTGATCGTCGAGCCGAACTACCGGGCGGGCTGGACCCTGCCGGGCGGCACCGTCGAGGCCGACACCGGAGAGACGCCGCGCCAGGCCGCGCGGCGCGAGACGGCCGAGGAGATCGGTCTCGACGCGGAGCCGGGTCCGCTACTCGTGGTGGACTGGGTGCACGGGGCGGCGCGCCCGCCGCTGGTGGCGTACGTGTACGACGGCGGGGTGCTCGCGGACGAGCGGTTCGCCGCGATCCGGCTCCAGGAGGAGGAGCTGGACTCCTGGAAGCTGGTCGAGCGGGCGGATCTCGCCGCCTATCTCCCCGACGCCCTGTGCGTACGCGTCCACGCCGCTCTCGACGCTCTGGCGGCGGGTCGCGGTCCGGTGGAGCTGGAGGACGGGCGGCCGGCCCGCTGAACAAGGTGCTCCCGGTCCGACCCGACCCGAATATGCCGGCCTTAATCCATTCGCGGGTGGTGTCCGGGTCTACCTAGGCTTGGCATATGACCATGGTTGCGATTCTGACGGGCGCCGGGATATCCACCGATTCGGGGATTCCGGACTACCGGGGACCCGACGGTCTGTGGCGGCGCGACCCGGAGGCCGAGCGGCTCGTCACGTACGGCCCCTACATGTCCGACCCGGAGATCCGCCGCCGCTCGTGGCGGATGCGGCTGGACGGGCCGGTGCTGAGGGCGCGGCCGAACACGGCGCACCTCGCCATCGCCGCGTACGAGAAGACCGGGAACGCGCTGCGGGTGATCACGCAGAACGTGGACGGGCTGCACCAGGCCGCCGGAGTGCCCGCGCGCAAGGTGTTCGAACTGCACGGCTCGGCGAGGTCGGTGGTGTGCACGGCGTGCCAGGCCCGGTCGTCGATGGCCGAGGCGCTGGAGCGGGTGAAGGCCGGGGAGGCGGATCCGCCGTGCCGGGAGTGCGGCGGGATCCTGAAGTCGGCGACGGTCATGTTCGGGGAGCATCTCGACCCTGAGGTGCTGGCGCGGGCCATGGCGGTCGCGAAGGCGGCCGAGGTGTTCCTCGCCGTCGGCAGCAGTCTCCAGGTGCAGCCGGCCGCCTCACTCGCGGGCCTCGCGGCCGAGGCTGGGGCCCGGCTGATCATCGTGAACGCCGAGCCGACCCCGTACGACCCGCTCGCGGACGAGATCGTGCGCGAGCCGATCGGCACCGCCCTGCCGGCGCTGCTCGACCGGCTCCGCTAGCGAAGGCGCGGCGCGCGACGACACCGGCCGGCGGGACCGGCGGCCGTACCGGGTGGCCCGTGGCCGGTGGCCGGTGGCCGTACGGGGTATACGGCCGCGATTCACATCGTGTTGACGATGAGTCCGATGTGCGTGAAGTAGTTGAGCGCCCCGAACAGCAGGAACGCCAGCCCCGCGATCGTCCAGCACACGCCGGCCACCCAGGCCATCGCCCCGCCCCGGGTGCGCAACACGAAGGGGAAGAGCACCGCGCCGATGCCGGTGAGCACGTACAGGGACGACATGAAGCCGGCTTCCAGCATCGGGTAGTCGGCGAACTCGCCCGAGATGGGCTCCTCGGGCGGCGCGGCGAAGAGGGTGTAGTGCCAGCCCGCCGCGGCGATGGCGAAGCAGGCGAGTCCGAGGCCGAAGACCAGCAGCGAGACGGGCGCGGCCAGGGCCGAGACGGAGCGGCCGCGGTCCGCTCCCGAGCTGACGACCCCGCCGCGCTTCCAGAGGAAGAACGAGGCGAAGAGCAGCAGGACGCCGAAGCCGAGCGCGGGTTCCCCGAAGATGACGTTGTCGAAGGGGAAGCCCTGCCCGGCCAGCGGCCAGGTCAGCGTCATGTGCAGACCGGTCGCGAAAAGGATCAGGCCCAGGGTGCCGAAGCCCATCGCCCAGGCGTCGGGCACCACGGGCCGGTCCGTCAGCAGCATCCAGCCGAGGGCCACGACGAGCAGCAGACCCGCTCCGGCGCACAGCGACATGATGGTGTTGTACGTGGGCATCTTCGCCCAGTCGATCTTCAGACCGGCCGCGAGGACCGTCAGCGCCGTGTTCACGGCGCGACCGTAGGGGCGCGGCTTCCCCGGCGGGGGCGCCCTTCCACGCGCGCCCGCCGAAGATCCGCCGATCGGAGCAACGGGCGCGCCGCGGCCGGTTCGCGCGGGCGGTGGACGCTAGAACAGTGTGTCGCCGTCGGCCGGGGTGCCCGTCTCGAAGGCGAGCAGCCGGCGCTTGCGGTCGAGCCCGCCGCCGTACCCCGTCAGGCTGCCGCTCGCGCCGATCACACGGTGGCAGGGGACGATGATGCCGACCGGATTCTTGCCGTTGGCGAGGCCGACGGCCCGGGAGGCGGCGGGGTTGCCGAGGTCCTCGGCCAGTTCGCCGTACGTCCGGGTCTCCCCGTACGGGATGCGCCGGAGCTCCGCCCAGACGCGCAGCTGGAACGGGGTGCCGACGAGGTGCAGCGGCAGGTCGAACTCGTTGAGTTCGCCCGCGAAGTACGCGTCGAGCTGGCGGACGGCCTCGGTGAAGGGGCGCGGGTCGGGGGCGCCGAAGGTCTCCTCGGGCGGGCGGTGGCGCTGGTCGGTCATGTGGAGGCGGCTGAGGACGCCGTCGACCGCGACCAGGGTCAGCGGGTCGTACGGGCTGTCGATGACCGTGTGCCGGACGGTGGGCGGCATGGCGGTGGTTCCTTACGCGGGGAGGTGGTTGATCGGGTGGTCGTCGGTGGCCCACAGGTACTGGACGGCGTACGCGCGCCAGGGCCGCCACCGGGCGGCGCGGGCGGTGAGCGCGGCGGGGGTGGCGGGCAGGCCCAGCCCGGCGGCGGCGCGGCGGACGCCGAGGTCGCCGGGGAGGAAGGCGTCGGGGTCGCCGAGCGCCCGCATGGCGATGATCTCGGTGGTCCAGGGCCCGAAGCCGGGCAGGGCGGCGAGCCGGGCGCGGGCCTCTTCCGTGTCGGTCCCGGGGCCGAGGGCGAGGCTGCCGTCGGCGAGGGCGGTGACGAGGGTGAGCAGGGTGGTGCGGCGGCTGCGGGGCAGCGCGAGGGTCTCGGGGTCGAGGCCGGCGAGCGCGGCGGGGTCCGGGAAGAGGTGGGTGAGGCCGCCCTCGGGGTCGTCGACGGGGGTGCCGTGCGCGGTGACCAGGCGGGCGGCGTGGGTACGGGCCGCGGCTGTCGACACCTGCTGGCCGAGCACGGCTCGTACGGCGAACTCGGCGGCGTCCACGGTGCGCGGCACCCGCCGTCCGGGGCCCGCGTCCACGAGGGGCGCGAAGAGCGGGTCGGCGCGCAGCCGCTCGTCGACGGCGACGGGGTCGGCGTCGAGGTCGAGCAGGCGGCGGCAGCGGTTGATGGCACGGGTGAGATCGCGCGGGTCGGTGAGCGACAGCCGGCACAGGATGTGGTCGGGGCGCGGGGCGAGGGCGACGATGCCGTGCCCGTACGGGAGGCTCAAGGTTCTGCGGTAGGCGCCGTCGCGCCACTCCTCGACGCCGGGGACGGCGGTGGCGGCGAGGTGGCCGATGAGGTTCGAGGGGTTCAGGGGGGCGCGGAACGGCAGCCGGAGGGTGATCGTCCCGGGGGTCGCGGGCGGCGCGGCCGGGCGGCTGCGGGCGGCGCGGGCGCGCAGGTCGCCGGGGGTGAGGGCGAAGACCTCGCGGACGGTGTCGTTGAAGGCGCGGATGGAGGCGAAACCGGCCGCGAAGGCGATCTCGGCCATGGGGAGCGGGGTGGTCTCGATGAGGACGCGCGCGGTCTGGGCGCGCTGGGCGCGGGCGAGGGCGAGCGGGCCGGCGCCGAGTTCGGCGAGGAGCTGGCGTTCGATCTGGCGGGTCGAGTAGCCGAGCCGGGCCGCGAGCCCGGGGACGCCCTCGCGGTCGACGACGCCGTCCTGGATGAGCCGCATGGCGCGGGCGACGCTGTCGGCCCGGGCGTCCCACTGCGGGGACCCCGGGCTGGTGTCGGGCCGGCAGCGCTTGCAGGCGCGGAATCCGGCGCGCTGGCAGGACGCGGCGGTGGGGTGGAACTCCATGTTCTCGGGCTTGGGCGGGACGACGGGGCAGCTGGGGCGGCAGTAGATCCGAGTGGTGCGGACGGCGGTGAAGAAGACGCCGTCGAAGCGGGCGTCCTTCGACTGGACGGCCCGCACGCAGCGCTCGGTGTCGGTGTGCATGCCTCCAGGATCGGCGATCGGGGGCGGGCGGGCTGGCGGAAAAACGACATGGCCGTGCCCGCCCGGGCCCGCGCCCGCGTCCCCACCCGCGGCCTCACCCCAGCGCGACCTCGAAAGCGGCGTACGCGGGGGCGTCGAAGAGGACGAAGCGCACCTCCCGGACCGAAGCGGGACGGGCCGCGCGAACGGTCTCGACGGCGATCCGGGCGCCGTCGTCCATCGGCCAGCCGTAGACGCCGGTCGAGATCGCCGGGAACGCGACCGACCCGGCGCCCAACTCGTCGGCGACGCGCAGGGATTCGCGGTAGCAGGAGGCGAGGAGCGCGGAACGGTCCTCGGTACGGCTGTACACGGGGCCGACGGTGTGGACGACCCAGCGGGCGGCGAGGTCTCCGGCGGTGGTCGCGACGGCCTGACCGGTGGGCAGGCCGCGTCCGTAGTGGCCCGCCCGGAGCCTGCGGCAGTCGTCCAGGATGGCCTTCCCGCCGCGCCGGTGTATCGCGCCGTCCACTCCCCCGCCGCCGAGGAGGGAGGAGTTGGCAGCGTTGACGAGGACGTCGGCGTCCTGGTCGGTGATGTCGCCACGGACGAGGACGAGGGTGGGGGCATCCGTGGGGGCGGACGCATCGGCAGGCTGTGCGCTCATGTCCTCATCGTCGCGCGGGATCCGCCGGCGCGCACCGCGTTTTGCGCGCCGGTCACCCTGCCCGCTCCGAGGGCTCGGAGCGGTCGGGTGGCTCAGGCCGCCGCGGCCGCTCCGGGTGTGCGCAGCCGTCGCCACACCGCCTTGGCCGCGTTGTGACCCGACATACCGTGCACGCCGGGGCCGGGCGGGGTCGCGGAGGAACAGAGGAAGACCGCCGGGTGCGGGGTGCTGTAGGGGAACAGCGACAGCTTGGGGCGCAGCAGCAGCTGGAGCCCGCGGGCCGCGCCGCAGGCGATGTCGCCGCCGATGTAGTTGGCGTTGCGCTCGGCCAGTTCGGGCGGACCAGCGGTGGCGCGGGCCAGGATCAGGTCGCGGAACCCGGGCGCGAAGCGCTCGATCTGCCGCTCGATGGCGTCGGTGAGGTCGCCGCGCCAGCCGTGCGGGACGTGTCCGTACGCCCAGAAGACGTGCTTGCCGTCGGGGGCGCGGCCGGGGTCGACGAGGCTGGGCTGGGCGGTGATGAGGAACGGAGTGTCGGGGGCCGTGCCGGAGGAGGCCTGGCGCAGGGCGGTGCCGATCTCCCCCGCCGTCGGGCCGACCTGCACGGTGCCGGCCCGGCGGGCGGCCTCGGCGGTCCACGGCACGGGCCCGGACAGCGCGTAGTCGATCTTGAACGCGGCGGCCCCGTACCGGTACCCGTCGTAGGACGCGCCGAGCCCGGCGATCCGGGCGAGCGCGGTGGGCGAGGTGTCGAAGACGTACGCGCGCGCGGGCGGCAGGTCGTCGAGCCGCTTGACCTCGAAGTCGGTGTGCACGGCACCGCCGAGGTCCTTCAGGTACGCGGCGAGGGCGTCGGAGATCGACTGGGAGCCGCCCCGGGGCAGCGGCCAGCCCACCGCGTGCGCGGCGGCCGCGAAGACCAGCCCGACGGCACTGGTGGCGAAGCCGTCGAGCGGAGCGATGACGTGGCCGACGAGCCCGGCGAGCAGGGCGGGCGCCTTCGGGTCGCGGAAACGGCGCGTCAGCCAGGTGGACGGCGGCAGTCCGTCGATCCCGAAGCGGGCGAGGGTGACGGGATCGCGGGGCAGCGCGGTGGACGGCAGCTGCATGAAGTCGCGGACGAGGCTGTCGAAGCGATGGACGTACGGGGTGACGAGCCGCCGGTACGCGCCGGCGTCGCGCGGCCCGAAGGAGGCGGCGGTCTCGGAGACGGAGCGGGCGAGGACGGCCGCGGTGCCGTCGTCCCAGGGGTGGGCCATCGGCAGCTCGGGGTGCAGCCACTCCAGGCCGTACCGGTCCAGCGGCATCGTGCCGAACACGGGCGAGCCGATGCCCAGCGGGTGCACGGCGGAACAGGGGTCGTGCCGGAAGCCGGGCAGCGTCAGCTCCTCGGTGCGGGCGCCGCCGCCCACGGTGGACTTCGCCTCGAAAACGGCCACGGAGAAGCCCCGGCGGGCGAGTTCGACGGCGGCGGTCAGCCCGTTCGGCCCCGCCCCCACGACCACGGCATCGAACATCGACGTCACCTTCGGACTCCTCGTGTCGGCCGGCGATCCCTGCCCCCAGGATAGGCCGGACACCGTACGTGACCGGGCCCCGCCCCGGCCCCGCCGGACTCCCGGTGCGCCGCCCCGCGCACCGCCCGTCTCGAAAAGAGGGCCGGAAACCGGATCGCCGCGAGGAGACGTGTGCCGTACCGTCCGCGTGCCGTACCGCGTGTACCGACGTGGACCGTACGGCGAGGCGACCGCACGCAGCGACGAGGAGCACATGTGCCGCACGGTTTCACGGAGATGAGGCGGACCGGCCCCGGCGACCGGCGCCCGGTCGACCTGCTGATCGTCGGGGCCGGCGGGATGGGCCGCGCGATCGCCTCGCTGGGGGCGCGGGACGAGGACGAGGCCGGACACCGGAAGTGGCGCGTGCGGGGCTTCGTCGACGACGACCCGGCTCTGCGCGGCTCCTCGGTCGACGGATGGCCGGTCCTCGGCGGCCTGGAGACCGTCGCGCGGCACCCCTCCGCGCAGGTGGTCGTCTCGGTCTGTCATGTGGACCACCACGGCGCGCGTCGGCGGATCGTCGAGCGGCTGGGTCTGCCGGCGCACCGCTACGCCACCCTCGTCCACCGCAGCGCGGTCGTCGATCCCGGCTGCGTGATCGGCCACGGCGCGGTGATCATGCCGATGGTGTGCGTCCTGCCGGGAGCCGTCATCGGCGACCACGTGATCGTGCGGCCCCAGACGATGATGGCGGCCGACGTGTCGCTGCGCGACTACGCCACCATCGGGGCCCAGGTGTTCCTCGGCCGCGGGTCCGTGGTGGAGGAGGGTGCGTACGTGGGGGCCGGCGCCAAGATCCGGGAGTACGTCCGGGTGGGCCCGCGGGCCGTGCTCGGCATGGGGTCCCTGGTCCTCGACTCCGTACCCGGGCACGGGATATGGGCCGGGAACCCGCTGCGGTTCCTGAGACCGGCCGCGGCCGGTCCGCGGCCTTCGTGACCGGCTCCGAAGGACACAGGCCGCCCCGCGCGGGGAGCGGGCGCGACGGGCGCCCGCCGGTGGTCATGCGTCCCGGCCAGAGGGCCGGGGCGGCCGGCCGGCGCCGGTGCATCGGCTCACAGTCCACGGGCCCGCGCCCGGCACCGGCTCACAGCCCGCGGGCCTCCATCACCCGCTGCTCGGCGGTCTCGACGTCGAAGCGCGCCGCCGGATTCTCGTCCGCGCGCTGGACCGCGCCGCGCACCAGGGCGAGGTAGAAGAGGGCGGGCGCGCAGGGGGTCCAGCGCTCCGGCGGCTCGTCGGCGAGGAAGCCGAGTACGGATTCCGGGTCGGCGGGCACGAACTCGAAGCGGTCGTGCTCCCACTTGTCGGTCACCCCGCGGGTCCAGCGCAGCCGCAGTGTCCGCTCGTCCAGGTCGGGCAGCACGGCGCGGAAGAATCCGGCCCACTGGTGGTTCTCCAAGTCAAGGCCGAAGCCCAGGAGTTCGAGTTCCACCCGGTCGGTGTCATGGACGGCGAGCTCCTCGTACAGGGCGCGGCGGGCCACCGCGTACAGGCTGACCGTGCGGCCGTCCTCCGTGAGATCGTGCTGACGGGCCAGGCCCTCGTTGGCCGAGGAGTTCCACCGCGAGCTGTTGGGCCCGGCCACATGGGCGCTGCGCCGCGAGAACAGCATGCACCCGTCCTTGCCCGTCTCCACCGCCACGTTGACGCCGAAGCTGCAGTTCATCCACGCGGGCGCGTGGGCGGGATCCTCACCCTCCAGATACTGCTGGCGCAGCGTCAGACCGTTCTTCTGCCGGCGCTGGAGGTTGAGGGACGTGGTGAGGAAGTCGTAGTAGTCGGCGTCCTGGAGGGAGACGGTGACCACCGGCTGCTCGTCGAGATGCGTGCGGGTCACGACCACCCGTTCGACGGCGAAGCGGTCGTTGTTCCAGCGATGCGGCAGCCCGAGCGCCTCGTTCCGCTGCTGCTCCTCCTCGATGGCGTGCCGCCAGCCGCCGATCTCCTCCGGGAACTGCACCCGCGTGGGACGGTACTTGACACGGACTTCGTCTTCCAGGATGGAACGGACCCCGTCACCCTCGTAGATGTGGCAGGCCGTCTCCCGTCCGACGACGGTGAATCGGTCTCGAGGCATCGTCAACTTCCTTTCCAGGACCTTGTACACGGATCTTCGGGCCTGGTAGAGCTACGGACATCGGACGAGGACATGATATGGAGCGATGTGGGCGAGCATCTGACTTTGATCAGGTCCAGGCGGCGGGCCGCCTCTCTCGTGGGCACCGTCGCCGTGTCCGATTACCGCCACCCCGACGAGGACAGGCGGCAGCAGATCCGGCTGAGGAACGTGGCCGGCGTACGCGGCCGGTTCACCGACATCGCGCGAGACGCGCTGGGCTTCGGGAGGTCCGTCCGCCTCGACGAGGCCGGGGCCACGCGCCGCCAACTGGGCGACGCCATCGAGGACTTCCTGGCCCACGACGCGGAGCGGAAGATCCTCTACTGGACGGGACACGGACTCCACCGGCAGGACCAGGGCTACTTCCTCGCCTGCGCGGACTCCTGGGAGGACGGCCGCTTCGCGCCGGAGCGGGCCCTCGCCCTGACGGATCTCGTGGACCGCCTCCTGCGCCCCGACCACGAGACCGACACCCTTCTGATCGTCGACGCGTGCTTCTCCCACGACCTGCCCGCGGCCCTGCGCCGGGCCTTGGCCCAGGACCGCACGAGCGTGGCCGGCGCCCGGCAGAGCCGCCGGGCGGGCTTCGCCGTCATCGGGACCTCGGGGACGGACGCGGAGGTCCCCGAGGGGCGCTGGGTCAAGTGGCTCGACGAGGCTCTGGCCAAGCCCGGTTTCGTGGCCCCCGATCACGCCCGCCCCTTCGAACCGTCGGCCCTCTACCTTCCCCTGCCGTATCTGCGGGACGCCGTGGACGCGGAGGCCGCGGCCGCCGGACTCGACGAGGCGGGACAGCGCCCCGGCTACACGGAAGTGCGGTCCCTGCCCAACAACTTCCTCGACAACCCTTATTTCCAGGACAGCGGGCGCCGCCTGTACACACCGGCGGAACTGAAGCGGCGCAAGCCGTGGGTCGAGGCCGAACAGTTCGGTCTGGAGACCGGCGGCCATCTCGACCTTCATTTCGCCGGCCGGAACGGCGCCCTGGCCCGGGTGGTGCGCTGGATGGACACCCACCCGAGAGGGCTGCTCGCCGTGACGGGCCTCGCGGGCATGGGCAAGACCGCGCTGCTCGGCCGGCTGGCCCTGACGTCGCTGCCGGGCCAGCGGGAGGCGCTCGGTCCCGACCTCGACCCCTCGACGCTGCCCCGGGCCGGCACCGTGCACGCCGCCCTGAGCTGCCGAGGGCAGTCGATCCACTCGCTCATGGAGCTGCTCTGGGACGTGCTGACCGCTCTCGAGGGAGTGGGGCCGCTGCCCGAACGGCCGGTCACCCCCGAGGAGTTCCGCGCCGCGGTCGACACCCTCGTCTCCACCGCGAACTTCTCCCTCAATCTGCTCTTCGACGCCCTCGACGAGGCCCTGCCCGAGCAGGCCCACGACATCGCACGCCATCTGCTGAACCCGCTGTCCGGGCTCTGGGGGGTCCGCGTGGTCGTGGGGACGAGGGCCCAGCCCCGACGGCGGGCCACCGCGAGCACGGAGGAGGAGTCGCTCCTCGACACCCTGGACCAGAGCGTGGGTCCGGTGGTCCTCGAGGACGACGAGGAGGCCCGGAGCGGCATCGCCGCCATGGCCGCGTCCGTACTCGACACGGCGCGTTCCCCCTACCGAGGAGACGAGAGGAGGAGCGAGCGCGAGTGGACCTCCCGGCTCGTCGCCTCCCACAGCCACGGCTCGTTCCTGGTGGCTCGCCTCGCCGCCACGGAGCTCGCCCGCCGCGGCCGCGCCGTCACCGAGAAGGAACTCGAGCCGTGGATGCGGCACGGCGGGATGGACCTGCGCACGCGACTGGCCGAGGAGATGGGCCATCTCACCTCGGAGCGGCGGGCGAGGCGCGCGCACGAGGTCCTGCGCCCGCTGGCCGTGGCCCAGGGGCTCGGTCTGAAGCCCGGACGGACCTGGCTCGCGCTCGCCAACGCGCTGCGCGATCCGGGCAGTCCCGCGCTCACCCGCGGCGATCTGGCACACGTGTGCCGACGGGCCGACGGCGGCATCGTCGCCTCGCAGGCCACCGGCCGCGACGGAAAGACCACGCTTCGCCTGGCCCACCCCAGCTACGGCGCGTACTTCCTCGCCCAGGCCGCGTCGAGCGCGCAGGACGCCCATCGCACGGTGGTGAGGGCGCTTCGCGCCCTGCCCGGTCCCGGCTGGAGCGGCGCGGACGACTACACGTTCGACTATCTGGGGGCGCATGCCGCCGAGGTCGGGCCGGAGGAACTGCGAGAACTCTTCAAGGACGTGGCCTTCCTGCTGCGAACCAACCCCCATGTGATGGTGCCGCTGGCCGCCACGCTCGCCCGCGACTGTGACGGGGCGGCGCTCTACGGACGGATCGGCGGAGCCTTCCGCGCCTTGTCCGCCACGTCCCCCCACGACGAACTGCTGTCTCGCAAAACCCTGTTGAGCGCGACGGCGTTCGTCAGCCACCGGGACGCCACCTACCGGACGTCAGCGGGGATCGACGGCTTCCTGCCCTGGCAGGAGTACTGGACCGACATGCCGCCGGACCCGCTGGAGTGGCGTCGCGCGGCCCCGCTGGGCGGGGCCCGGACGCTGAGCTGGCGCGCGAGCACGGGCGCGGCGGAACTGATGCTCGGGGACACGCTGACCGCCGGCGGGCGCGGCGAGATCCTGGTTCTCCACCCCGACTCGGGCACCCGGCTGCTGACCCGCCGGACCCGGGAAGCCGCCGACGAACGCGGGAACGCCCTCACCGAGGTACGGGAGGTGGGCGCGGGCCCGCACTGGACCACCATCGCCCGCGACGACCGGGCCCTCTACTTCTGGCACTCCGGCTCCCGCCTGCCCGACCACGTCTACCGCTGGGGTGGCACGGTCGGCGGTCTCGCCGCGGCCGAGAGTCCCTCGGAGACCGTCGTGCTGGCCGCCGACGGACGGCGGGTCTGGGTGTGGTCCTGGAAGCAGGACATGGGCCGGGACGGCGCGCATCTGACGGAGATCGCCACGATGGACGTACGGCGGCTCGCGGCGCTCGCCCTGGGGCCCCGCCTGTTCGCCCTGGTCGCCGGGGAGCGGGCCGCCGTCCTCGTCGAGGTCGACCGGCTCACGGACCGGTCCGGCCGCCGGCTCACGAAGAAGGTGGTCCTCTGCGGCCTGGACGACCCGGCGCTCGCCGCCGCGGCGATGACCGGCCCGGTGGACGACCGGACGCCGCACCCGGAGCGGGTGGACGGCTGGATCGCCGTCGCCGACGGGAGCAGGGTGCGCGTCTGGCACTGTGCGACCGACCCGGCCGCCCCCTCCGCGCCGCCCACCGTGCGGCTCGTCCGCGAACTCCGTTCCACGGCCGGAGCACTCGCCTTCGGACGCCACGGCGACACCGTGCTCCTGGCCGGGTACGAGGAGGTCGGCGTGCGTATCTGGGACGTCGAGGATCCGTCGGGCGAGGCGGAGTTCCAGCTGACGGCTCCCCGCAAGGCCATGGCCTTCGATCCGGGCGGCCAGGGACTGCTCGCCGTGGCGGACGGCCCCGACATCCGCATGCTCGACGTGGCCCCGGCGCTCGCCGCCAGGTACGGACGGCGGCGCCGGCCCAGCAACCAGCGACCGGCGGTCGCCCTGGCCGAGGCGCCGGACGGGCCGCCGCTGCTGTGCCGTACCTGGAACGACGAGATCAGGGTGTCCCGGCCCGGTCGTGGTGCTCCGGCCGATCTCCCCGCCACGGTCCTCACCCATCTGAAGCTGGTGACCGCCGTGGCCGCGGTCCGCCTGCCGGGCGCCTGGGCCGTGGTCGCGGCCGCCGAGCGCACCGTCCGCGTGTGGCGCCTCGCCGAGGACCTCTCGGTCGAGTCCCTCCACGACCTCGTGCTCGGCGGGGACGCGGGGGAACCGGTCACGTCCATCGGCCTCGCCGTCGACCACGCGACGACGGCCTTGCGGATCCACGTACCGGACCGGCATCGCGTCACCCACGGCGAGCTGCGGACCGGCGCGTCCGGCTCCGGGTTCGACTGGCACGAAGGACGGCCCGTGCCCGCCGGGCTGCGCTGCTGCGGACTGGACGCCCGGGCCATGCGCGACGGGACGCACTGGCTCGCCGCCGATCTCGGTGACGAGCTGGGCCTCTGGAAGCACGGCGCGCAGGGCCTGACGTCGGCGCACCGCGTCCCGGGGGTGTTCCCCTCCCATCTCACGCTGGGCGAGCTGTACGACGCCGAGGACGAGCTGTCCATTCCCCTGCTGGCCTGGTCGGACAACGGCATTCATCTGAAGGACTGTTCGTCCCGGTTCACCAAGGAGCCCGTACGGCTCGACCACGGTCCCGGGGCGGTGACCTCGCTGCGGTTCGCGGGTCCTCCGGAGCACCCTCTGCTGCTGGTCTCCGGCGAACGGGCGGCCCTGCGCGTGTGGGACGTCCGGGCCAAGGCGTGGCTGCACGGGCAGGGTGTCCCGTGGCGTGGCTACACCGTGCACACCATGGACGCCGCCCGGGATCCGGAGGGCCTGGTGGTGGCGCTGCAAGGGAACGACCGGTGCGATCTCGTACGGCTGCCGCACGCGTTCTTCGGGCCCCGGGAGCCGGGTCCGGCGTGAACGTGTCCCAGGCCCCGCCCCCGGCCCCGGCCCCCTAAATCGAATCAGCATCAGCGGACAGAGAACACGGCATGAGCGGCCGTGCGACGAAGAAGGGTGTGTGAGTGGAGCACGACCTCGTGGTCTTCGTACCAGGATTCCTCGGCAGCCGGCTGACCAGGCACGGCCGGGACGTGTGGAGCGAGTGCGGCGACGCCCTGCTCCGGTCCCGGCCCTCGGCCGCGTCGCTGGCACCCCTGGCCCTCCCCCCGGGCCTGGGCGACGAGGCGCCCGAGGACCGCTTCCGGCTGGTGGCGGACGAGTTGCTGACGTCGCCCGACTCGATGCCGGGACTGCTGTCCTGCGCGGGCTACCCGGACCTGCGCGCGGCGCTCGGCGATCCGGTCGACGGGCAGTACGTCCCCTTCCCGTACGACTGGCGGCTGTCCCACCGGCTCGTCGCCGAGGAGCTCGGGCGCCGGATCTCGCGGGAACTCGCCCGGTGGACCGAGCAGGTCGACCGGCGCTATCCGGACCGCCCGGACGAGCCGAGGGTCGTGCTCGTGTGCCATTCGACGGGCGGCCTCGTCGGCCGCTACTACCTCGAATGCCTCGGCGGCCGGGACACCGCGCGCACCCTGGTCACCCTGGGCTCGCCGAACGACGGCATGGCCCAGGCCCTGCGGCTGCTGACCGGCCATGGCGCCGGGGACGGTTCGGCCGCGGGGAGCGCCGCGCGCGGGCTCAACGACATCCTGCGCACCTTCGCCCTCGGCCTGCCGTCCGTGGCCCAACTCCTGCCGGTGTACGACGCGGTCCGCGTCACGGGCAAGTCGCGTCCGCGCACCATCGCCGACGACAGGTATCCCGTGCCCGGCCTGCCCACGGCCCTCGTCGACGACGCCCTGTCCTTCCACCACGCGATCCGAAGCGCGCGCGAGGCGCATCGGCGCACCGACCCCGACGGCCGGCCGCCTTACCGGGTGTACGGCCTGGGGAGCACCGCCCACCCCACGGTGCGCACCGTCGCGCTCACCGCCGACGGGCAGGACGTCGACCTGTCGAGCCCGGCCTACGATCTGGGTCCCGGAGACGGGACGGTGCCACGGGAGTCGGCCCTCGCCGGCTGGGGTCCCGAGGACCTGGAGGACATGCTCTGGACGGATCACCGGCACGCCGACCTGGCGAGCTCCGCGGCCCTCGGCGACAAGGTCTCCGCCATCCGGAAGGGCCTCCCGGTGAACGCCATGCTCGCCGGTGACACCCAGATCACCCTGCACGCTCCCGCGGAAGCCGTCGCTGGCAAACCGTTCGAGGTCGCCGTCCTGGGAACCGACCTGCGGGACCGGAACGTGCGAGCCGTCATGCGGCGGTTTCCCCGCGGGGCCGAGCAGCCGGTCCTCCTGGTCCGTGACGCGCCGGGACTCCTGCGCGCGCGGGTGGAAGGGGGGCCGGGGCGCTGGCTGGTGGAGGCCTTCGCCGAGGATCCACGGCACACGGACAAGGCGATGATCACGCTGTACACCGAGTGAGTCCCGGCGTTCCGGACACCTCACGACCGACACCATCCATGTCCCTTCGCCGGCACAGGAGTTCGCCATCACCTCGCCCTCCGGCACCCTCACGCCCGAAGCCCCCGACTGGCCGCACTGCGAGTACGCCGACGGAGGGCTCTGCCGCGGCCGCCGCGTCGAACCCCACGCGGCCTGCCTGGCACACCTCGGCACGGCCGAACGAGCCGCGTACCTGGCGGGGTTGGCCCCCGGCAGCGACCTCGACCACCGCGGCACCCCCTTCACCCCGCGACTGCTGGACGACCTGCTGTCCGCGGTCCGCGACCTGTCGACGGGACGGCCCCGGCTGGGTCATGTCCTGCTGGACGAGGCGGAGTTCAGCGGTGACGCCCGTATCGACGACGCGCATGTCACCGGGGTCGCCTCCTTCGGCGGGGCCCGGTTCGGGGGCGGCGTCTCCTGCGTCGGGACCCGGTTCGAGGGAGACCTCAGGTTCGGGGAGGCGAAGGTCGCGCACGACGCCTGGTTCGACGGCGCGGAGATCCTCGGCGCGGCCTGGTTCCACACGGCCGAGATCGCCGGCGCGCTCCGCTTCGCGGTCGAGAGCATCGGTGGGAACGCGGTCTTCCAGGACCTGGGCGTCGGCGGCGACGCGACGTTCAGCGGGACGGAGTTCCTGGGGATCGCCCTGTTCACCGGGGCGCGGATCGGCGGGGCGGCCTGGTTCAACGGCGCGGCGTTCCGCCAGGACGCCCGGTTCACGAAGGCATCCCTCGCTCACACGGCGTGGTTCGACGGGGCGTGGTTCGACCGGGACGCGCGCTTCGACTCCGCCACGATGGGCGGGGACGCCTCGTTCCACGGCGCGTACTTCCGTCAGGGCGCCGGATTCTCCGGGGCGGAGATCACCGGCGACGCGGGATTCGACGGGGCCGAGATCCACGGCACCCTCGCCTTCCGGAAGGCGGCCTTCGAGAAGACCGCCATGCTGGGCCCGCTGGCGTTCGCCGGGACCCTGGACCTCTCCGGCGCGGTCTTCCGGTCCGCGGTGACCATCGAGGCCGCGGCACGGAACATCCGCTGCCGGCGGACCCGGTGGAGCACGACCGCGACGCTGCGCCTCAGTCATGCCGAGGTCGACCTGACGGACGCCGTCCTGGACTTCCCGGTCAGCGTCACCGGCCGGCCCCGCCCCGTCGTCCCGGACGACGGCGAGGAGAGCACCGGGCAGGACCCCACCGATCCCGGCGTACGCCTCACCTCCCTCCGGGGTGTCGACGCAGCCCAACTCGCCCTGAACGAGATCGACCTGACACACTGCCACTTCATCGGGGCCGTCCATCTCGACCAGCTCGGACTGGAGGGGCGCTGCCCTCTTCCCCCGCCTCCGGAAGGATGGCGCTGGACCCGTCGCCGCACCCTGATCGAGGAACACCACTGGCGGGCCACGCGGTACGCCGCGTCCGGCTGGACGCCCGCTCCGGCGGGCGCGAGCATCCCCCAGCCCACCGTGCTGGCACCGGTGTACCGGCAGCTGCGCAAGGCCCTGGAGGACGGCAGGAACGAGCCGGGGGCGGCCGACTTCTACTACGGCGAGATGGAGATGCGCCGCCACGACCCCGAGTCGTCCCGGGGTGAACGTGCCCTCCTCCGCCTGTACTGGGCGACGTCCGGATACGGCCTGCGGGCCACGCGCGCCCTCGGATGGCTGCTCCTGGCCGTGACCGCCACCGTTCTGGCGATCATGCTGTGGGGTCTGCCGCAGGACGATCCCAAGGCCCGGAGTACGGGAAAGGTGAGCGGCGACAGCATCACCCTCGTCACCGACACCCCGGATCCGGCCGGTCCGCGCGGGCCGTACCGCGGCCGCGTGACGGCCAAACGGTTCGAGAAGTCGGTGCGGGTGGTCGTCAACTCCGTGGTATTCCGCTCCTCCGGACAGCAGCTGAGCCCCATCGGGACATACGTGGAGATGGCCTCCCGGATCGTCGAACCCGCCCTGCTCGGACTGGCCGCCCTGGCCGTCCGCAGCCGGGTGAGGAGATAGGCCCGGCCCGCCGGGCACACACCGTCGCCGGAGTACGCTGGCGGCATTCACCCCCGACGGGCTGGGAGGCAGGTCCGGTGCACGGCGAGTACAAGGTCCCCGGCGGCAAGCTGGTCGTCGTCGATCTCGACGTGGAGGACGGCGCGCTGCGCCGGGTCCGGGTCGCGGGCGACTTCTTCCTGGAGCCGGACGAGGCGATCGAGGCCATCGACGGAGCGCTCGAAGGCGCCCCGTCCGACACCGACGCCGCCGGTCTGGCCGCCCGGATCGACCAGGCGCTGCCGCCGGGCACGCAGATGTACGGTCTGACGACGGAGGGCGTCGCGGTCGCGGTGCGCCGGGCGCTCGCGCACGCCACCGAGTGGAGCGACTACGACTGGCAGCTGATCCACGCGGCGCCGCAGTCCCCGGCCCTGCACATGGCCCTCGACGAGGTGATCACCGCCGAGGTCGCGGCCGGCCGCCGCCCGCCGACGCTGCGGGTCTGGGAGTGGGCCTCCCCCGCCGTGGTCATCGGCAGCTTCCAGTCGCTGCGCAACGAGGTGGACCCGGAGGCCGCCGAGCGGCACGGCATCGAGGTGGTGCGCCGGATCAGCGGCGGCGGCGCGATGTTCATCGAGCCGGGCAACACCATCACGTACTCCCTCTCCGTCCCCGACGCCCTGGTGCAGGGCCTGTCGTTCACCGACAGCTACGCCTACCTCGACGACTGGGTGCTCGGCGCCCTCGGCGACATGGGCGTCAAGGCCTGGTACCAGCCGCTGAACGACATCGCCACGGACGCCGGGAAGATCGCGGGCGCCGCGCAGAAGCGCATGGTCGCGGGCGAGGGCGCGGTGCTGCACCACGTGACGATGGCGTACGACATCGACGCCGACAAGATGACCGAAGTGCTGCGCATCGGCCGCGAGAAGCTGTCCGACAAGGGCACCAAGAGCGCCAAGAAGCGGGTCGACCCGCTGCGCCGCCAGACCGGTCTGCCGCGCGAGGCCGTCATCGAGCGGATGATCGCCTCCTTCCGGTCGCGCTACGGCCTCGCGGAGGGCCACGTCACCGACGAGGAGCTGGCCCTCGCCCGCGAGCTGGCCGGATCGAAGTTCGCCACCCCGGAGTGGACGGCGCGGGTCCCGTAGGGTCCGAGAGATGACCGGAGTCCCGGGCACCTGACGGCGCCCGGGACTCCGGTCCTGCTCTGCCCGATTCCGTACCAGGATCAGGGAGCCGGGTAGCTCGGGAGGGCCTTGGTGCACTTGTTCCCCCAGTCGGCGGCCCAGTCCTGCATGGGCCCGCCGGTGCTCTTTCCGACGACGCCGTCCACCTGGAGCGGCGGGGCGGCGACAGCCGCGTTCCACCACTTCTGGAAGGCGATGATGCCGTTGTAGGTGTCGGGGCCGAAAACCCCGTCCTCGGCGAGGTCGTGGTACGGCGTGGGGGAGTTGTTGATGGCGTGCTGGACACACTGCACACCATCGTGGGTGTTGCTGTAGCCGTAGCCGATGTAGGGGGCGTACTGGTCCGCGCTCGCGCTGCCCGCCGCAACGCCTACGGCCAGCAGGGCAGCGGCACCCACCGCCACGATCCTCTTGGTGGTCTTCATCAACGGCACTCCGTCTCAACGGTCCTGCCGAACCTCCCGGGCCCGGCAAAGCTCTCTCTGACAGCAGAGTGCGCCACCTCGGCCCGGTCGGTATTGGATAAAACCGCTGGAGGCCGTCGGCCGTGCCCCGGAGAAGCAGAAGTGCGAAGGCGAGCAACGGGCCCGCGCGCTCTCGCCGAGGGCGTGGCCGCCTGGGAACGCGCCGCGGCCGCCCACGTGCCCGACTGGGCTCCGCCCCGGGAGGGGCCGGTCAGCTCCTCGGCTTCCTCGCCACGAGATTGAACTCGTTGTACGGGAAGACCTTTCCGACCGCGCGCGGGAACGGGAACGAGTAGGTGCGCGCGACGTCCAGGCCCGCCTTCTCGGCGTGCGCGCGCAGGCCGGCGAAGTCGACGAAGCGGACGTGGGTGGTGTCGGTCCGGTAACCCGCCTCCTGGGGGCAGATCAGGACGACCGAGCCGCCCGGCTTCACCAGCGGGAGGTACTGCTCCAGGATCGTGTTGCCGAGCGTCTCGTCCATGTGTTCCAGGACGTGCGCGCAGAGCAGGCTGTCGAAGGCGCCGGGGCCGCAGTCCGGGGCCGTCGCCAGCTCGTCGGGCGTGTAGGCGGTGAGGCCCCGTGCGCGGCAGGTGGCGACGGAGGTGGCGTTGTGGTCGACGCCGACGCTGTCGGGGCCGCAGTTGAGCAGGTTGCGGCCGATGCCGCAGCCGACGTCCAGCACGCGCCCGAGGCGGAGCCGCCTGAGGTTCCAGCGGTAGGGGGCCTGGGTGGGCAGGAGGCGTTTGATCCCCGCGTTCTCCAGCCGGGCCAGCCGCTGGGTGTAGTCGGAGGATTCCGTGCCGGACATCGACGACCGCCTTCGTGTGGTGCAGTGTGCGGGTGTTCCGCTGTTCCGCGTCGCGTGCGCGTGGCGTGCGCGTCGCCGAGGCTATGGCACGCGGACGGCGAGGGTAAAGGACCCGCTCCGGCCGCGGCCCGGCCGGTGTCGCGCCGTCACCCGCCCGTGCGAGGGGCGTGGTCGGCGCGGGAACGCCGGGCCATGCAGGCGGTGTGGATCAGCATCGAGGCGACGAGTCCGACCGCCCATCCGTAGTCGGCGAGCGGCTTGAGGAACGGGATCAGGCCGTCCTCGGGGAACGGTCCGGCGCCGGGCGCCGAGTGCGACCCGCCGACCGCGAGCACGCCGCCGACGAGGAAGGCGAGCACGGCCGCCGGGTTCCAGCCGCCCCGGTACCAGTAGGGGCCGTCGACCCGGTAGAGACCCGCGAGGTCGAGGACGGTGCGGCGGACCAGCCAGTAGTCGGCGATGAGGATGCCGGCGACCGTGCCGAGCAGCCCGCCGACCAGTCCGAGCCAGGTGAAGATGTACAGCTCGGGCGTGGAGGTGAGCTTCCACGGCATGATGAGGACGCCGACGATCCCCGTGATCAGCGCGCCCCGGCGGAAGTCGACGCGCTTCGGGGCGAGATGGGCGAGGTCGTACGCGGGCGAGACGACGTTCGCCGCGATGTTCACCGAGATGGTCGCGACCAGGACCGTCACCAGGGCGAAGAGCAGTCCGAAGACGCTGTCGGTCTTGGCGGCGAGCGCGACCGGGTCCCAGACCGGCGCCCCGTACACGGCCTGCGAACCGGACGTGACGAGCACGGACAGCAGGGCGAACAAGGTCATGGTGGTAGGAAGCCCAAGGGCCTGACCCCACGCCTGGGCGCGCTGGCCGGCGCCGAAGCGGGTGAAGTCGGGGATGTTGAGGCTGAGGGTGGCCCAGAAGGCGATCATGCCCATGAGGGCGGGGAAGAAGACGCGCCAGAAGCCGGGACCCCAGCCGAGGGCGGACGGCTGATCGAGGAGGGGGCCGAGGCCGCCCGCCTTGACGGTGACCCAGGCGAGCAGGACGAGGGCGCCGACGATGACGAAGGGCGCGGCCCAGCTCTCGAAGCGGCGCAGGGCGTCCATGCCCCGGTGGATGATGGCGAGTTCGAGGGCCCAGAACAGGACGAAGCAGAGCCACAGCGTCCACGGCTGGCCGGCGATGCGGCCGACGTCGCCCCAGTGGCCGCCGAAGACCTTGTCGAGCAGGACGAAGATGCCCTGGCCGCCGATCCAGGTCTGGATGCCGAACCAGGCGCACGCGACCCCGGCGCGTACCAGCGCGGGCAGGTTGGCGCCGCGCAGACCGAAGGAGGCGCGGGCGAGGACCGGGAACGGGATGCCGTACTTCGGTCCGGCGTGCCCGGTGAGCAGCATCGGCAGCAGCACGATGACATTGGCCAGCGCGATGGTGAGGACGGCCTGGAGCCAGTCCATGCCGAGGGCGACGAGGCCGGAGGCGAGCAGCCAGGACGGGATGTTGTGGGCCATGCCGACCCAGAGGGCGGCGAAGTTGTACGTGGTCCAGCGGCGTCCGGCAAGCGGCACGGGCAGCAGGTCGCCGTTGACGAAGCGGGGGTCGGCGGGGACGGCGTCCGGCGGGAGTTCGACGCGGCCGTCGGCGGTGGCACCGGTACGGGCGGATGTGCGGGCGGCGGGGCCGGCGGGTCTGCCGGAGGGTGAGGTGGCGGTCATACGGCGGAGCCCTTCCGTGGAGGAGACGGGGACGGGGCGGAACCGGGACGGAAGCGGGGCGGCCCCGGAACGGAAGCCGGGCGGGGACGGGGGACGTGGGGCCACGGGGGCCAGGGGTGCGCGCGGGGCCGGGCGGGCCGCATGCGCCGTCCATTTTCTCGGCCGCGCACAGCCTTGTCAGGGACACGTTCTGTTCCTACAGTCCCTAGCATCGACACATGGGAGCGCTCCCACACCCCGAACGGCATATGACATCCCCTCATCTTCGAGAGAGGCCCGGCATGAGAGCGTCATCGCCCCCCGCCCGCTCCGCGCGCACCCTGCTGAGCGGTCTTCTCATGGCCCTGATGGCCATCGGCGCGCTGATCACCACGACGGCGCCGGCGCAGGCCGACACGACGATCTGCGAGCAGTTCGGCTCCACCACGATCCAGGGACGTTACGTCGTCCAGAACAACCGCTGGGGCACCGCGGCCGCCCAGTGCGTCAGCGCCACCAGCACCGGCTTCAAGGTCACCCAGGCCGACGGCGCGGTCGCGACCAACGGCGCGCCGAAGTCGTACCCCTCGGTCTTCAACGGCTGCCACTACACCAACTGCTCGCCGGGCACGAACCTCCCGGCGCGGCTCGACACCATCTCCAGCGCGCCCAGCAGCATCTCGTACACCTACGTCTCCGGCGCCGTGTACGACGCGGCGTACGACATCTGGCTGGACCCGGAGCCGAAGAAGGACGGCGTGAACCGGACCGAGATCATGATCTGGTTCAACAAGGTCGGACCGATCCAGCCGGTGGGCGCGCAGGTCGGCACGGCCACCGTGGGCGGGCGCAGCTGGCAGCTGTGGTCGGGCAACAACGGCGGCAACGACGTGCTGTCCTTCGTCGCCCCGTCGGCGATCGACAGCTGGAGCTTCGACGTCATGGACTTCGTCCGGGCGACCGTGACGCGCGGGATGGCCCAGAACAACTGGTACCTGACCAGTGTCCAGGCCGGCTTCGAGCCCTGGGAGAACGGCGCGGGGCTCGCGGTGAACTCCTTCTCCTCGACCGTGAACACCGGCGGCTCCGGCCCCGGCCCGGGCACCCCGGCGGCCTGCAAGGTGGCCTATGCCACGAACGTGTGGCCGGGCGGCTTCACCGCGAACGTCACCGTCACCAACACCGGCTCGACGGCCGTCGACAACTGGAAGCTCGGGTTCACCCTGCCCTCCGGCCAGAGCGTCACCAGCGCCTGGAACGCCACCGTCGCCCCGTCCTCGGGCGCCGTCACGGCGAGCCCGGTGAGCCACAACGCGCGGATCGCCCCGGGAGGCAGCCAGACGTTCGGCTTCCAGGGCACGTACACGGGCACCTTCGCCCAGCCCGCCGACTTCACCCTGAACGGCTCCGCCTGCACGACCGCGTGAGCTTCTGAAGCCGCCGCACACGCCGATGGCCGGCGGGTGGGTTGCCCGCTGGCCATCGGTTGTCGGATGCGGTCGCCGTCGCCGGTCAGTAGCCCCCGTACGGAGGGGGCTTGGGGCCGTGCCCGCGCTGGACGGGGATCGTGACCCGCGCCTTCCGTGAGGTGATGACCTCACCGGAGTCGTCGACGCCGCGCGCGACGGCGGTGTTGGTGAGGTGGCCGCGCTTCGCGTCCTCCTCCCGGAGGGTGTACGGCGGCGCGGCGCAGATCATCGAGGCGCCCGGCTGGAGGGGCGTGGACGGGCAGGTCACCGGGCCGGCGACCGGATCCGCGACCTCGATGTCGTGCAGGGTGCCGCTGCCCGTGTTGGTGACGGTCAGCGTCCAGGTGACGATGTCGCCCGGGTCGTTGCGTCCGTTGTGGTTGGTGTCGGTGACCTCCGCGGTCTTCTTCAGCTTGAGCGAGTCGGCTGGCGGCCGCGTCCCCTTGGTGACCAGGACGGCGCTCGCGGGATCCGAGGTGACCTCGTCACCCGCGCCGGCCTTCTCCGGCGACACCGACTTCTTCAGACCGAGCGAGGCGGCCGGAGGCGTCTCCTTGGTGATCACGACGGCGCTGGCGGGGCCCGAGGCGACATCGGCCCCGGAGGGGTCCTGGGCGGTCGCCTTCGCGGTGTTGGTGATCTGTCCGGCCCGGGCGTCGGCCTCGGTGACGGTGTACGTCGCCGTGCACGTCACCGACGCGCCCGGGGCGAGCGTGGTCGCCGGGCAGGACACGTCCGGCGGGGTGCCCGTACCGGAGAACGCGGTGTCCGCCACCGACAGACCCGACAGCGAGGTCTCCCCGGTGTTCGTGGCCACGTAGGTGTACGTGACCTGGTCCCCGAGGGTGACGCTGGTCGGCGTGACCGACTTCCTCAGGCTCAGCGACGACGTCGGCGGGGCGTGGGTCGTGAAGATCGCACTCGCCGGAGCCGAGCTCACCTCCGTGCCGGACGGGTTGTCGGCGGTGGCCTTCGCCGTGTTGGTGACCTCGCCCGCCTGCGCATCGGCTGCGGTGACCACATACGTCGCCTCACACGTCACCGAGGCTCCCGGAGCCAGCGTGGTCGCCGGGCAGATCACCGTCGGCGCGGTGCCGGAGCCGGAGTGCGCGGCGGCGCACTGGGCGCCGTCGCCGAACATGATCGCGCCCGGGCTCTGCGGGAGCTGGGTGGCGACGCGGGTGCCGTAGTCGATGCGGTAGACCGCGCCGGAGGTGAACGTGTACACGTACAGGAACGTGCCGTCCGTGAAGCTGCCCCGGGTGTCGACGCCGCCGATCCCGACGGGCATCCCGCTCACCTCGCCGACGACGGTGAAGGCGCGCGTCACGGTGTTGAAGAACAGGATGGTCGGGAGGCGCTGGCCCACCATGTCCGCGACGCCGTACAGGCCGGTGCCCGCGGGGCCGGTCATCCAGGTCCAGTCGCCGAGGGCGCGGTACTGGTTGCCCGGGCAGGTGACGGTTCCGGTGGCGAGCGTCTGTCCGTACGTCGGCGATCCCGGCACCAGGTCGATCTCCGCCCAGGCGCCGGGGAGGATGTTGCCCATCAGCCACAGATGGCCGGACGTGTCGAAGTCGCCGCTGGTGTAGACGCTGCCGGCGGCGGATCCGACCGTGGTGGTGTTGCCGGAGCTGTCGATCCGGACGATCGTGTTACCGCCGGTCACGGCGTAGTGGAAGCCGTCGTAGGTGTTGAAGCCGACCCCGTCCACGGGGACCGGGGTGCCGCCCACCACCGTCGCGGCGCCGGTGGTGTAGTCGACCTGCACGATGTCGTACGGGGCGGAGCCCGAGCCTTCGGCCTCGAAGAGGTAGCCGATCCGGGTCTCGGGGCCGCCGAGGCAGTCCCAGTCGCCCTGGCCCGACGCGGGCGCCCCCGTACCGACGAGCACGGCGGCCACCAGCCCGAGCAGCGCCGCCCAGAGCCGGACCCGCCGACGCCGTCCGGCCCCGCCACCGGACATCCCCTGACATCGCGTCATCCGGGCCGTTCCTCTCCGTGTGCTCGCGCGCTCGCAGCATGAGTACCGGCAACGGTGCGCCAGGAGAGGAAGGATCCCGGCGACACGGCGGGGGGGGCGCCCCGAACGCCCCGGCTCATTCCGTCGAACGGGCCATCGACACCGGGCGTGTCAGGGCGGGGCAGGGTGGCGGCGGGGTGACCGGGGCGTTTCCCGACAGGGCGTCAGTGCGACCCTCTCGTACGGGAATCGGGTCCGGCTCCGCTCGTGGGACGCGTGCGGCGGGGCGGAAGCGCGGAAGGTCCTCTTGCGCGCGGGGCCGCCCTGCAGTGGGGTGTCCCCCATGAAGAAGAGAAGCCTCACGGTGCTGACCGCGGCCCTGGCCGTGGCACCCCTGCTGGCGGCGGGCGCGCCGGGGCAGCGCGCCTCGGCCGCCGACGGTTCCGCCTCCCCCGCCGGGCCGGCGGTCGTCCGCGGCGTGGACCTGGACACGGTGACGATCCCCGAATTACAGGCACGCATGAAGCGCGGGAACCTGACCTCGTCGGAGCTGACCCGGGCGTATCTGCGGCGGATCGAGGCCGTCGACCCGACGATCCACGCCGTGCTGCGCGTCAGCCCGACCGCTCTGCGCCAGGCCGCGGCCAGCGATGTCCGGCACCGTCTCGGCAAGACCCTCGGCCCGCTCGACGGCATCCCGGTCCTGCTGAAGGACAACGTGGACACCCGCGACATGCCGACCACGGCCGGGTCGTTCGCGCTCGCGGGGCGCCCGCCGGACGCGGACGCGGAGCTCGTCGGCCGGCTGCGCGCGGCGGGGGCGGTGATCCTCGGCAAGGCCAATCTGTCGGAGTGGGCCAACTTCCGTGCGGCGAAGCCGACTTCTGGCTGGTCGGCGGTGGGCGGGCAGACGAACAACCCGTACGTCCTGGACCGCAACCCGTGCGGCTCGTCCGCCGGTTCGGCGGCGGCGCTCGCCGCGTCGCTGGCGCAGGTGGCGATCGGCACGGAGACGGACGGGTCCATCGTGTGCCCGGCCGGGATGAACGGGGTCGTCGGCCACAAGCCCAGCCTCGGGCTCGTCAGCCAGTCCGGCGTCGTCCCGATCTCCGCCGAGCAGGACACGGCCGGCCCCATGGCGCGCAACGTCGTGGACACCGCGCTCACCCTGTCGGTCCTCAGCGGCCAGGACGTCACGGGCACCGGCGGCGCCTTCGGCCCCGCGGACGCGACGCCGCGCCCCGGCAGCCTGCGCGGCAAGCGGATCGGGCTGTGGCGGCTTCCCTCGCTCGGCGCGAACGTGGACGCCCTGATGACCCGGACGGCGGCACGGCTGCGCGCGGCCGGGGCCGAGGTCGTCGAGGTGACGCCGCCGTATCAGGACCGGCTCGCGGAGCTGGAGTTCCCGGCTCTGCTGAGCGAGTTCCACCGGGACGTCGACGCCTATCTGAAGACGCGTCGGGGTCCGCGCGACCGGCCGCGTGATCTGGCCGGCCTGGTCGAGTTCAACCGTACGCATCCGGCCGAGCGGACCTGTTTCGCGGGTCAGGAGCTGTTCGAGCAGGCCCTGGCCGCGCCGCCGACCACGGATCCGGGCTACCGGGCCATGCGCGCGGAGCTGAAGGACCTGTCCCGGCGGTCCATCGACGAGACGATGGCCGCGCACCGCCTGGACGCCATCGCCTCCCCGGCGAACCCGCCCGCCTGGACGACCGACTGCGGGCGGGGCGACGACGACGTGATCCCGTCCTCCACCCCGGCCGCCGTCGCCGGGTACCCGTCGCTGTCCGTGCCCGCCGGGTTCGTCGGCGAGCTGCCGGTCGGTCTGCTCCTGATGGCGGGCGACCGCGAGGACGCGGCCCTGCTGTCGCTGGGCGCGGCGATGGAGGACCGGCTGGACGCGTGGCGGGCGCCGCGCTACCTGCCGACGGTGCCGGGCGCCACCGCTCCGTAAGACCGCGGCTGTCAGTTTCCGAAGTCACGTGCACGGGTGAGCTGGTGATTCGCTGTCGAGTGCAGGGAACTGCGAACGCGCCGGACGGGTCGAACTCGCCTGCGTTACGGTCGAGTTGTCCGTAGTCGTGTGCGTGACGGAGGCTTCCGGATGGCCAAGGAACCGGTGGCCGAGCGCGGGGTGCTGACCGCGCCGACCCAGATGTGGGAGACCGCGGTGCGGCAGGCCGAGGTGATCGGGTCGCTCGCGGCGAAGGACACAGTGGGGCTGGCCGAGGCGGATGAGGCCGCCGAGCGGCTGCGGGTCTCCCGGCGCCAGGTGTACGTCCTGCTTGGACGGTGGCGCGCCGGTGAGGGAGTGGTGTCGGACCTGCTGCCTGGCCTTTCCAGCGGAGGCCGCGGCGGCGGGCGCCTGTCTGGTGAGGTCGAGACGATCGTCCAGGAAGCGCTACGGACCTGGTACTTGACGCGGCAGCGCCGCTCGGTGGCAGCGGTCTACAAGGAGATCACGCGCCTATGCCTGGCTCGCGGCCTGCGGACTCCTTCGCGGGGCTCGGTACAGCGGCGGATCGAGCGGCTTGACCCGGTGGCTTCGGTCTCGGAACGCGAAGGAAGAGAGGCGGTTCGTCCTCTCCGGTCGGCCGGCGGTGTGCCGCCGACGGACACCGGCCTGCTGGAGCAGGTTCAGGTCGACCACACGCCGGTGGATGTGATCGTGGTCGACGAGCGGCACCGGCTGCCGATCGGCCGTCCATATCTGACGGCGGCGATCGACGTGGCGAGCCGGTGCGTGGTGGGCCTGGTGGTGACGCTGGAGGCGCCGTCGGCGACTTCGGTCGGGCTGTGTCTGGCCCACACGGCGATGGACAAGCGGCCGTGGCTGGAGCGGCTGGGCGTGGAGGCGGTTTGGCCGATGAGCGGCAAGCCGCGCGAGCTGTACCTGGACAACGCGGCGGAGTTCAAGAGCGAGGCCCTGCGCCGCGGCTGCGACCAGCACGGCATCAAGCTGCGTTACCGGCCGCCCGGCCAGCCCCACTTCGGCGGGATCGTCGAGCGGCTGATCGGCACGATGATGCAGCTCGTGCACGAACTGCCGGGCACCACGTTCTCGTCCGTCGCCGAGCGCGGCGCCTACGACAGCGACGGCAAGGCCGTGCTGACCGTAAGGGAGTTGCAGGGCTGGCTGGCGCTGGCGGTGGCCGGCTATCACGGCCAGGTCCACGAGACACTGGGCCGCCCTCCGGCCGGGGTCTGGTCCGAGAAGGCCGCCGCGTCGGGGCCGCTGGTGACGGTGACCAACGAGACCGCCTTCCTGGTGGGCTTCCTGCCGGTGATCCGCAGGACTCTGTCGCGGTCGGGGTTCGTGATCGACCGCGTGCAGTACTACAGCGACGCGCTCAAGCCGTGGATCGCCCGCCGCGAGCGGTGGGGCCGGTTCGTGCTGCGCCGGGATCCGCGTGACATCAGCCGGATCTGGGTCCTGGCCCCGGACGGCACCGCGTATCTGGAGGTCCCCTATCGGACGCTGTCGCGGCCGCCGATCAGCGCGTGGGAGCAGAAGGCCGCCGCCCGGCGGCTGCGCGAGCTGGGCCGTGCGGAGGTCGACGAGAATGCCCTGTTCGCCATGGTGGCGCAGATGCGGGAGATCACCGACACCGCCGCGACCACGACCCGCAAGGCCCGCCGCGACCGCCAGCGTCGCATTGAGGCACCCTTCCGGCCGCAGCCTACGGTGACGCCTCCGAAGGCGCCCGCCTCCGATGTGGGCCAGGAGAGCAAGGCTGTGGCCAGGCCGTTCGAGGTGATCGAGCAGTGGTGAACGAGGACGAGGACGCTGCGGTGGACCTGTCGCATCTGGTCCCGGCCGCGCAGCAGATCGCGCGGCTGCCGGATGCGGAGCGGCTGCGCTACGTCCGGGCGGACCGGTGGATCGGCTACCCGCGCGCCACCGAGGCTCTTGAGCGGCTGGAGACGCTGCTGTCGTGGCCGTCCAAGCAGCGGATGCCGAACCTGTTGCTGATCGGGCCGACCAACAACGGCAAGTCGATGATCGTGGAGAAGTTCCGCCGCGGCCATCCGCCGGTGTCGTATCCGGACCGCGAGGAGATCCCGGTCCTGGTGGTGCAGATGCCGTCCGAGCCGTCAGTGATCCGCTTCTACACGGCTCTGCTGGCCGCGCTCGGCGCGCCGCTGCGTACCCGATACCGGGTGGCCGACCTGGAACAGGCGGTACTGCGGCTGCTGCGGGCGGCTGAGGTGCGGGTGCTGGTGATCGACGAGTTGCACAACGTCCTCGGCGGCAGCGGCGACAAGCGCCGGGAGTTCTTGAACCTGCTGCGATATCTCGGCAACGAGCTGCGCATCCCGCTGGTCGGTGTCGGTACCCGGGACGCCTACCTGGCCATTCGTGCGGACGACCAGTTGGAGAACCGGTTCGCGCCGCTGACGCTGGCGCGCTGGGATGCCGATGTCGACGCCTGCTCTCTGCTGGCGAGTTTCGCCGCGTCGTTCCCTCTGCGCCGGGCCTCGCCGATCGCCACTGCCGAGATGGCCGGCTACCTGCTCACCCGCAGCGAGGGAACGATCGGCAAGTTGGCCCACCTGCTCACCGATGCTGCTGTCGCGGCGATCGAGTCCGGCGAGGAAGCCATCAACCAGCGCACCCTGTTGCTCGCGCCGTACGTCGGCCCGACCGAACGGCGCCGTCTCTTCGAGCGCGAGCTGACGTGAGCGCGGTCCGGCGCTGGCCGCTGCACCCGCAGCCCGGCCCGCTGCAAGCGCTGTCGTCGTGGCTGGGGCGGCTCGCGGAGCTGTACGAGATGCCGGTGCACGACCTGCTGCGGCACAACCTCGGCCTGGTCGACCTGGCCCCTCCGGTCGATCTCGACCTGAACCCGCCGACGGCGGTACTCGTGTCGCTCGCCGAGAAGACTGGCGTGGACCTCAGCCGACTTCGGTCGATGACTATGACCGGCTGGGTTCCCTGGCTCTTCGACATGCTCCCCGTGGGTGTCCGGGACGCGCAGTCGGTCTTCGACGCCTACGTGAGGGACAACTCCGTTCTCTTCGCGCGAAAGGCCGCGACGCATCACGTGCTGCGCTTCAAGCCGGGATGGGCGGGGCCGTGGCTTCTTCCCCACCCCGGCGCTCTGCGAGCCTGTCCGGTCTGTGTCGCCGACCCGGACCGGGGCATGTCACTGATGTGGCGGCTGGCACTGATGACCAGCTGCGTCGAGCACGACTGCCGCCTCCTGGACATCTCCGAGGTGAGGGCCGCGCTGATCCTGGGCCGGGAAACGCACCGGGAGCCGCTGGAGCCGCCCCGTGCCGCCCTGGACCACTACACCCACCAGGCACTGACCACCGGCAGAGTCGCCCTGCCCGGCAGGAACGTGCACGCCGGGGTGTGGTTCCGCCTCCTGCGCTCCCTCCTGGACGAGGTCAGCCTCGCCGCGAGCAGCCAAGGCGCCCACGGCAAGAAAACGTTGCGGCTGATCTGGCAGAACACCGGACACCCGGAACGCGCGGGGCTGAACGTCTGGCGCCCCTTTGAGCAGCTGAAAGACGAGGTCCGGGAGGCAATGTGGGACGCCGCCGCCACCGCGCTCCAGATGGCGGCTGACGGCCTGATCACCGTCCGCGGGCGCCTCGGTTCAGCACTTCAGGTCCCACCCCACGACTACGTCTACGACGGCGACGAACCCTCCCCGTACCGCAACGCCTGGCAGGACTTCATGACCGCGTTCGAGGAGGCACTCACCGCAGCCCGCACCGACCCGCCCACCGCGCGGCAGCTCCTCGCCCTGCTGACCATCGGATGCCGAACCCTCGATCACTTCGAAAAGGAGCGCGCCTCCCTCCACGAGGAAGGCGTCCCCGCCGCGTTCCTGCCCAGCGCGCGCGAACTGGGGCGTCTCGACCTCATCTGACGGTGTTCCACTTCCATGGAAGTGGAACAGGGTGCCGGACGGGGCGTCAGGAGACATGCGTCCTAAGCGGATCGCCACGCGAGCCGTTCCGGAAGTCGTTCCAGAGAGGGCGTTCCGGAACCCCCTTACGGAGCCGATTTCCGGTACGGTCCGGCTATGGGAACCACCAACCACCACCCCGCGGGCGGGCTCGAACTCGCGTACGCGCGGGTCTCCACCACCAAACAGAGTCTGGAACGCCAACTCGACGCGCTCGGCGCGGCTGGCATCCCCGAGAGCCGGACCTACGTCGACAAGAAGAGCGGCGCCACCGTGGAGCGCCCCGGCCTGGCCGGCCTGCTCGCCTACGCCCGCTCCGGCGATGTCATCGTGGTCTACACCCTCGATCGGCTCGGTCGGAATCTCCGTGAAGTCCTCAACCTCGTCCACGATCTGGGCGAGAAGGGCATCGGCGTGCGCTCCTTGGCCGACCCGCTGCCGATCAACACCGCCGACGAGGGCATGGGGCGCATCGCCTTCCTGCTGCTGGCCCTCTTCGCCGAGATGGAACGCACCTTCACCGCCGAACGCGCCGCCCACGCGCGCGCCGTCGCCGAAGCCGCCGGCCGCCACATCGGCCGCCCCGTCGCCCACCCCGCCGACAAGATCGAGTACGCCCGACTGCTGAAGCAGCAAGGCACCAGCCTCGGACAGATCGCGGCGAAGACCGGAATCCCCAAGACCTCGCTTCACCGCTACCTCGCGGACGCAGTCTCTGCCATCGCGCCGTCCGGAGACTCACAATGACCCTGGCTCCTGACCCGCAGCAAGTCGAGGTCATCGGACGGAGCGGAAGCCCTGCGCGAGCGGTAGTCGACAGCCCCACTCCGCAGCCGGGGACGCGTCTGGGATGGAAAGCTGATCCGGATCAGGGTGGCCGTCTTGGCGAAGGTCCCTGGCATTGGGCGGGTCTCTGGGTATCGGGCGTGTCGCCTTCGCGGTCACGTCATGATCCCCATCGCGCCGGTTCGCCGGCAGGAGGGACAGGAATGTTCGAAACGGGGGAGGCGTAGCAGTGCGAGACCAGCTCCTTGGGGGCCGTTATCGGTTGGTAAAACAACTCGGCGAGGGCGGAATGGGGCAAGTATGGGAGGCGCAGGACGAGACGCTGGGGCGGCCCGTCGCAGTCAAGGTGATCTCCCTGCTCGCCGGTGGCGGAAGCCGCGGTGACGAGGCACGCGCCAGGTTCCTGCGCGAGGCACAGATCACCGCCCAGCTGCAGCACCCCAACATCGTGACCGTCCACGACTTCGGCGAGACCGACACAGGGGACGCCAAGGCCCCGTTCCTGGTGATGGAGCGAGTGCGAGGCCAGGGCCTGGACGCGAAGCTACGCCGGGACGTGGTCACCTTGCCGGACGCTGCCCGATGGGGCGCGCAGATATGCGACGCGCTTGCCGACGCGCACAGCGCCGGAATCATGCACCGGGACATCAAGCCCTCCAACATCCTCATCACGCCTTCCGGCACAGTGAAGGTCCTCGACTTCGGCATCGCGCGGGCGGCCGACCCCTACGCGACCTCGGACCGCCTCACCCAGACCGGCTTCATCGTGGGCACGCCCCCGTACATGGCGCCCGAACAAGCACGCGGTTTCCCGGAACCGCGCAGCGACCTGTACGCGCTCGGCTGCCTTCTCTTCGAACTGATCACGGGCCAGCTGCCGTTCCAGGCTCCCGACACCCTGGGCTACCTCACGGCCCACCTCACCCAGGAACCGCCCGCCCCCAGCTCCGTGTCCGCGGGCATCCCATCTACCTGGGACGACCTCGTGCTCAGCCTTCTGCACAAGGACCCCGACCAGCGGTACCCAAACGCCGTCGACGTCGCCCAGGCCCTGCGACAACTCGACCACGCACCTCAGCCCACGCCATCAACAGGCGAGCCCACCCCACCCCCCACCATGTCAGCCACGACTCCGCTCCGGGTTGTCTACGGCGACGCCCCGAGGCGCATCGCGCTCGCCATGCGCGCTCTGCTCACCAAACGCACCGCGGAAACCGTCACCCACCAGGCGACGCTGCTGAATCATCTCCCCAAGGTCGCTTCGCCAACGTCACCGCCCCTGGCGGTCGATGCCGAGAAAACTGCGCCGCAGGGTGCCCGACCTGTTCAGACGCGTGCGCGGAGAACCATCGCGGGGTACACACCCGTGGCGGGTCAGGGCCCCCCTCAACCCGATACGGCACCGACCAATATCCAGAAGCCCCCCGCCAGAACCGCGACTGTTGTGACGGCGTTGGTATGCCTTCTCACGGTTCCGGTCATCCCCGTCGCAACCGCCCAGGCCGTCGACATCGGTGCGATACCGAGCGACGAACTGATGGTGCGGATGACGCTGTTCGGCGTCGGGACAGCCATGCTCGCCATCGGCGTGCTGCTGATGTTCGCGCGGAACACAGCCGGACGTTGGCTGATCGCGGCAGGCGGCATCGGCTTGGCTCTGCAAGCCGCGGAAGCCATGCCTTTCTCCGACGGGATCGGCTACGCCCTGCGGGGCGCCCTGCCCCTGGCCGCCGTCACAGCGGCGCTCTCCGCCACCCTGGCCGTGCGACGTCAACGGCCACGCTAGGGCCTACCTGGGCTCCCTACGGTCCTGGCCAGCGGAGCCTACGGCGCCACATCAACTCGCGCCGACTGGAGCGACAGGGCCACTCACGCCGGAGTGCAGAGGGCTTCGGTCATCCGTGCAGTCGGCTTCGGAACCTGACAGCGGCCCTCGTCGTCTCCCACGGCCCCTCGTCGACCCTCGCCACCCCTGTCGAGACCCGGCGGGGCCGGTGGAGGGCCGCCGCCGTGTCGCACGGTGGGGCGACGGACCGTTTTACCCCCTTCGCTCATCTGAGCGTCACCAGTCACATCAGGTCACAATCGGATCTCGACCCTCCGATTTCTCTTGCCCCACCTCCATGTAATCGATTCCAATCCTTCGTGTCGGCCGTGTAAACGATTCCAGGCCGGTATGTGCGAACGGACTCACAAGGAGGTGTTTCCGGCGATGGCGAGCATCAAGGATGTCGCCGCCGCGGCGGGCGTATCCGTCGCCACGGTGTCGCGTGTCCTCAACGACCACCCGTCGGTCAGCGACGACGCGCGCACCCGGGTGCAGGCCGCCGTCGAGACGCTCGGCTACCGGCCGAACGCCGTCGCCCGCTCCCTGCGCACCCACGAGACCCGCACCCTCGGCCTGGTCATCAGCGACGTGGTGAACCCGTACTTCGCCCACCTGGCCCGGTCGGTCGAGGAGGAGGCCCGCGAGCTCGGCTACAGCGTGATCATCGGCAACGCCGACGAGCGCCCCGACCTCCAGGACCACCACGTACGCACCCTGCTGGACCGGCGGATCGACGGCCTGCTCGTCTCCCCCACCGACGGCGGCTCCCCGCTCATGCTGAACGCCGCCACGAACGGCACCCCCATGGTGTTCGTCGACCGCTGGATCGCGGGTGTCGACGTCCCCGTCGTCCGCGCCGACGGCCGGGCCGCCGTCCACGACCTCGTCGCCCACCTGCACGCGCTCGGCCACCGCCGGCTCGCGATCATCGCGGGCCCGGCGGCGACCACCACCGGCAGCGAGCGCGTCGAGTCGTTCCGCGCGGCGATGAGCGAGTACGGACTGCCGCTCCCCGACGCGTACATCGGGCAGGGCGACTTCCAGGCGGAGAGCGGACGCCGGGCCACCGAGCGGTTCCTCGACCTGGCCGAGCCGCCCGAGGTGGTGTTCGCCGCCGACAACCTGATGGCGCTCGGCGCGCTGGACGCCATCCGCGCGCGCGGCCTGCGGATCCCCGACGACATCGCGCTCGCCGCGTTCGACGACATCCCCTGGTTCGTGCACACCGACCCCGCGATCACCGTGATCTCCCAGCCGACCGCCGAGCTGGGGCGGGCCGCCGTCCGCGCGCTCGTCGACCGCGTCGAAGGACGGGCCGCCGCGTCCGTCACCCTCCCCGCTCGTCTCGTCGTCCGCCGCTCCTGCGGCGAGACCGGCGAGCCCGGCGAGCCGTCCGCTGTGCGGTCCCCCGCCGCGCGGCCCTCTCCCCCGCAAAGGAGCATGTCGTGAGCAACCCGGACGAGTTGCTTCGCATCGAAGGCATCCGCAAGACCTTTCCCGGCGTGGTGGCGCTCGACAGCGTCGACTTCGACCTGCGCCGCGGGGAGGTGCATGTGCTGCTCGGTGAGAACGGCGCGGGCAAGAGCACGCTCATCAAGATGCTCTCCGGCGCCTACCGCCCCGACTCCGGACGGATCACGGTCGGAGGCCAGGAGGTGCGCATCCAGGGTGCGCAGGACTCCGAGCGCCTCGGAATCGCCACGATCTACCAGGAGTTCAACCTCGTTCCCGACCTGACGGTCGCCGAGAACATCTTCCTGGGCCGCCAGCCGCGCCGCTTCGGTCTCATCGACCGCAAGCGGATGAACACCGAGGCCGAGGCGCTCCTCGCCCGGGTCGGTGTCGACGTCGACCCGCGCACCCTCGTCCGCGAACTGGGCATCGCCCGGCTGCAGATGGTCGAGATCGCCAAGGCGCTCAGCCTGGACGCGCGCGTGCTGATCATGGACGAGCCCACCGCCGTCCTGACCACCGAAGAGGTCGAGAAGCTCTTCCGGATCGTCAGGAAGCTGCGCGAGGACGGCGTCGGCATCGTCTTCATCACGCACCACCTGGAGGAGATCGCCGCCCTCGGTGACCGCGTCACCGTCCTGCGCGACGGCCGCAGCGTCGACCAGGTCCCGGCGAACACCCCCGAGGCCGAGCTGGTCCGCCTCATGGTCGGCCGCAGCATCGAGCAGCAGTACCCGCGTGAACGCGCGGGCGCCGGGCAGGCGTTGCTGAAGGTCCGCGGGCTCACCCGGGCCGGCACCTTCCACGACGTCGGCTTCGAGGTGCGGGCGGGCGAGGTCGTCGGCCTCGCGGGGCTCGTCGGCGCCGGCCGCACCGAGGTCGTCCGCGCCGTCTTCGGCGCCGACCCGTACGACTCCGGCACCGTCGAGGTGCAGGGCAGGCGGCTGCGCCCGTACGACGTCAACGCGGCCATGGACGCCGGGATCGGCCTCGTCCCCGAGGACCGCAAGGGCCAGGGCCTGGTGCTCGACGCGACCGTCCAGGAGAACCTGGGCCTGGTCACGCTGGGCCGCGCGAGCCGCGCCGGTTTCGTCGACCGGGCCGGGCAGCGCAAGGCCGCCGACCGGATCTCGAAGCAGCTGAAGGTCCGGATGGCCGGACTGCACCAGCACGTGGGCACCCTGTCCGGTGGCAACCAGCAGAAGGTCGTCATCGGCAAGTGGCTGCTCGCCGACACCAAGGTGCTGATCCTCGACGAGCCGACCCGCGGCATCGACGTGGGCGCCAAGGTCGAGATCTACCAGCTGATCAATCAACTGACCGCTTCCGGTCACGCCGTACTGATGATCTCCAGCGACCTCCCCGAGGTCCTGGGAATGAGCGACCGCGTCCTGGTCATGTCCCAGGGCCGGATCGCGGGCGAACTCGCCGCGCAGGACGCGACGCAGGACGCCGTGATGGCGCTGGCCGTCAGCGCCGCAGCGACAACGAACACCGCAGTAAAGGATGTGGAGGGCTCCCGTGGCCACTGACACGCTCAAGAGCGGCAAGGACACGGGCAAGGCGCCCGCCCTGCGCCGACTGCTCCTCGACAACGGAGCCCTCACCGCCCTGGTCGTCCTGGCCGTGGCGATGTCGTTCCTGTCCGGGGACTTCCTCTCCACCCAGAACCTGCTCAACGTGGGTGTCCAGGCGGCGGTCACCGCGATCCTGGCCTTCGGTGTCACGTTCGTGATCGTCTCGGCCGGCATCGACCTGTCGGTCGGCTCGGTCGCCGCGCTCTCGGCCACCGTGCTCGCGTACACCGCCACCACCATGGGCCTGCCGGTCTGGCTCTCGATCGTGCTCGCCCTCGCCACCGGCATCGCCTGTGGTCTGGTCAGCGGCGCGCTCATCTCCTTCGGCAAGCTGCCGCCCTTCATCGCGACCCTCGCGATGCTGTCGATCGGCCGCGGCCTCGCCCTGGTGATCTCGCAGGGCAGCCCGATCGCGTTCCCCGACTCGGTGTCCCAGCTGGGCGCCACCCTCGGCGGCTGGCTGCCGGTGCCGGTCCTGGTGATGATCGCCATGGGTCTGATCACCGCCGTGGTGCTGAACCGTACGTACATCGGCCGCACCATGTACGCGATCGGCGGCAACGAGGAGGCCGCGCGCCTCTCCGGTATCCGCGTCAAGCGCCAGAAGATCGTCATCTACGCCCTGGCCGGCGGTTTCGCGGCCGTGGCGGGCATCGTCCTCGCCTCCCGGCTGGCCTCGGCGCAGCCGCAGGCGGCGTACGGCTACGAGCTGGACGCCATCGCGGCGGTCGTCATCGGCGGCGCCAGCCTCTCCGGCGGTGTCGGCAAGGCGTCGGGCACGCTCATCGGCGCGCTGATCCTCGCCGTGCTCCGCAACGGCCTCAACCTGCTCTCGGTCTCCGCCTTCTGGCAGCAGGTCGTCATCGGTGTCGTCATCGCGCTCGCCGTCCTCGTGGACACGCTGCGCCGCCGCTCCTGACCGGCCGTACCCCTCCGCTCCACCGCTTCACCGCGTCACTTCTTGACCGCTTGACCGCGTCACCGTTTTCCCCCTCCGTCTTACCGTCCCCTGCGGATCAGCCACCCGCATTCCACTTGCAAGGAGAGAACCATGCGTACCAAGCACCTCTCGATCGCCGTCGCGGCCGTCGCCACGCTCGCCCTCACCACCACGGCCTGCAACTCCGGTTCGGGCGATGACAAGATGAAGGTGGGCCTGTCGGTCTCCACCCTCAACAACCCCTTCTTCGTGCAGCTGAAGGACGGCGCGCAGGCCGAGGCCCACAAGCAGGGCATCGCCCTCACCGTCACCGACGCCCAGAACGACGCCTCGCAGCAGGCCAACCAGATCCAGAACTTCACCAGCCAGAACGTGAAGTCGATCATCGTGAACCCGGTGGACTCCGACGCCGCGGGCCCGGCCGTCAAGTCCGCCAACAACGCGAAGATCCCGGTCGTCGCCGCGGACCGCACGGTCAACAAGGCCGAGGTCACCACCACCGTCGCCTCCGACAACGTCGAGGGCGGCATGCTCGCCGCCAAGACGCTCGCCGAGAAGCTCGGTGGCAAGGGCACCATCCTGGTCCTCCAGGGTGTGACCGGCACCTCGGCCGCCAACGAGCGCGGCAAGGGCTTCACCGAGGGTCTGAAGGCGTTCCCGGACATCAAGGTCGTCGCCTCGCAGCCGGCCGACTTCGACCGCACCAAGGGCCTGGACGTCACCACCAACATGCTGCAGGCCCACCCCGACGTGAACGGCGTCTTCGCCCAGAACGACGAGATGGCGCTCGGCGCGATCAAGGCCCTGGGCAACAAGGCCGGCAAGTCGGTCACGGTCGTCGGCTTCGACGGCACCCCCGACGGCCTGGTCGCGGTCGAGGACGGCTCGATGTTCGCCTCGGTCGCCCAGCAGCCGAAGCTGCTCGGCAAGCTGGCCGTCGAGAACGCCGTCAAGGCCGCCAAGGGCGAGAAGATCGACGCCATGGTGAAGGTCCCGGTCAAGGTCGTCACCAAGAAGAACGTCGCCGAGTTCAACGGCTGATCCGACGTCACACCGTCAGGGCCGCGGGGGGGGGGGTGGGGGGGGGTGGGGCCGCCCCCCGGCGGGGCAGCCGGT
>NZ_JBEYHT010000069.1:0-40578 GCF_040635425.1 Streptomyces laurentii
CTGCCACCGGACAGGGGCAGGACCCCGGGCCGCGCGCCGCCGCCGTACAGCAGTCCCGCCGCACGGAGCGCGGGGCCGGCCCACTCGGGCCGGCCCTTCGAGGCGTGTACGGGAGCGGAGGCGCTGATCAGGCCATGGCGACCAGGATCCGGCGCTGCCCGGTGAACGCGCGGCGGCCGTGCGCGACCGCGACGTTGTCGACGAGCAGCAGGTCGCCGGCCTCCCAGGCGACATCCACGGCGGTCTTCATGCCGATCTCCTGGACGTGGGTGATGTACTCGGCCGGGATGGGGCTGCCGTCGGCGAAGAACGCGTTCTGCGGGAGTTCGTCCTCGGGGATGATCTCGGCGAGCGCGGCGGCGTCGTCGCCGAGTCCGGCGATGTGCCACTGGTCGGCCTGGTTGAACCAGACCTCCGTGCCCGTGACCGGGTGCTCCAGCGTCGCGCGGCGGAGCTGGGTGACGCGGAGGGTGCCGTCGGGCTGCCAGCTCCACTCGGCCTCGGCGCCGTCGAGGAACGTCTCGACCTCGGCCCGGTCCTCGGTCTCGAAGGTGGCCTGCCAGCTCTTGCCGAAGCCCATGCCGTCGTGGAGGTTCTGGGTGTAGCGGACGCCGGCGGCGAAGGCCGCCCGGATCTCCGGGTCGATGGACTCCAGCCACAGCCGGCCGTCGACGAGCGGGGTGGCACCGCCGGTGGCGGCCGCCACGTCGCAGAAGAACAGGATCCGGGAGGGCCAGGCGTGCGCGTACGACATCTCGTTGTGCATGGAGATCTCGAACTCGGCCGGGTACTCGGTGGAGGTGTAGAGGTTGCGGCCGACCTTGGTACGCGGCGAGTTGCCGTGGACGTACGCGAGACGGTTCGCCAGCAGCAGGTCGGCGGCGCCGTCGTAGCTGTCGGCGGTGATGCCGAAGCCGCGGAAGTAGACGGCGCGTTCCTCGGCCAGGAGCCGGGCGACGTCGGTGGCCCGCAGGTACTCCTCCAGGCCCTGCGGGGTGGCGTCGGCGCCCACGTCGGCGGGGCGCAGGATCCGGGGCAGCCAGGCGTTCTCGGTGGTCACGTGGAGTTCCTTTCAGGAGGGGGTCGCCGACGGGACGGCGTCCCCGGCAGGCTGGGAGGTCGTGGGCCGGGCGGCGCCGAAGTCGGGCGCGCGGCGGTCCCGGAAGGCGGCCACCGCCTCGCGGACGTCCGGCGAGTGGGCGGCGACGACCTGGACGGGGGCCTCCCTGTCGAGGGCGGCCGCCAGCGAAGGCGCGTCGGTGTTGGCCTGGAGCACCTGCTTGGTGAGGGCCAGGGAGACCGGGCTGTTCGCGGCGATCTCGGCGGCGAGGCCGAGCGCGGCGCCGGCCGGGTCGCCGGGGGCGGTCACCCGGCTCACCAGGCCGCGGGCGAGGGCCTCGTCAGCCGCCACGAACCGGCCGGTGAGCATCATGTCGGAGGCGAAGCCGAGGCCGGTGAGCCGGGGCAGCAGCCAGGAGGCGCCCATGTCGCCGCCGGAGAGTCCCATCTTCACGAAGGAGGCCCGGAAGCGGGCGCCGGGCGCGGCGAGCCGGATGTCGGCGGCGAGCGCCAGGGAGAGCCCGGCGCCGACGGCGGAGCCGTCGACGGCGGCGATCACGGTCTGCGGCAGGGCCGTGAGTCCGGTGACCGCCTCGGCCTGCCGGTGCAGCAGGTCGAGCAGGGTGAGCGGAGGCAGCGCGGCGATCCGGCCGACCTCGTCGATGTCGTACCCCGCGCAGAAGGTGCCCCCGGCGCCGGTCAGGACGAGCACTCGTACGGAGGGGTCGGCCCGCAGCTCGGCGCAGAGGTCCGTGAGGCGGGCGAACAGCTCCTCGTTCAGGGCGTTCTTGCGGGCGGGCCGGTTCAGGGTCGCCGTGACGACGCCCGGGAGGGGGCGGGTGACCAGGAGGGAGGGTTCAGACGCGTTCACGTGTGCGCTCCTCCGTGTGGCGGGCGACGAAGTCCAGGGAGGCGGGCAGAGCTCCGTCGACGAACCGCCAGTCGTGGCCGCCGGGCCGCTCGTGGTACGTGACCTCGTGGCCGCGCTCGCGCAGCGCGTCGCGGACCCGGCGGTTCATGGCCCGCATCCGGTCGTGGTCCTCGGTGCCGATGTCCAGGTAGAGGGCGGGCGGCGGGGTGTGGCCGTCCTTCCCGATCAGGCGGTACGGGTCGTACCGCCGCCGGGTCTCGCTGCCGGGCGGACCCCAGACCCGCTCGTGGCACTCCACGGTGGGCATGGCGAATCCGGGGTCCGAGCGGAACGCCGCGTACGGGTCCCCCGTCCGCAGCGGCGCCTCGAAGGCCCCGGCGTGCGAGGCGACCGCTCCGAAGACGTCGCGGTGCCGCAGCCCCAGGTAGAGCGCGGCGGCCCCGCCCATGGAGAAGCCTCCGACGGCGCGTCCGGAGCGGTCGGCTCGGGTGTGGAACGCCGTGTCGATGGCCGGCACGAGTTCGTGGACGAGGTGGTCCTCGTACCGCAGCCCGGCGTGGTCGTTGACGAACCAGCGGCGTCCGCTCTGCGGCAGGACGACGATGGTCCGGCCGGCGCCGACCAGGTCGACGAGACGGGTGTTGACGATCCAGGTCTCCTTGCTGCCGCCGTAGCCGTGCAGCAAATACAGGACGGGGTGGGCGGGTCCGTCCTCGCTGTAGCAGCCGGGCAGGACGATGTTGACGCCCTTGTCGCGGCCGAGCAGCCGGCTCGGCAGGCGCGGGGTGAGCACGCGCGCGGTCACGCCGCCTCCTGGAGGGAAGGGGCGGCCAGGGCCCGGCGGTCGATCTTGCCGGTCGAGGTGCGGGGGAAGGAGCCGGCGAGGTGGAAGGCGGCGGGGACCATGTAGCGCGGGAGGGCCGCCCCGCAGTGGGCGCGCAACTCCGCGGGGTCGGGGGCCGCGCCGTCGGCGGGCACCACGTGGGCGTGGAGTTCCTGGTCGCCGTCGGCGTCCGGGACGGCGACGCAGACCGCCTCGTGGACGTCGGGCAGCCGCATCAGGACCGCCTCGATCTCCTCCGGTTCGACCCGGTACCCCCGGATCTTGATCATGTGGTCGCGGCGGCCGAGGTAGCGGTAGCCGCCGCCCTCCAGCGACCGGACGAGGTCGCCGGTGCGGTGGATGCGGGCCGCTGTCCCGGGGGCCTCGGCGGGCGGGGTGCGGCCCCAGTAGCCGAGCATCACCGAGTCGCCTGTGACGCAGAGTTCGCCCTCGGCGCCCGGGACGTCCGGGACCGGCCGGCCGTCCCGGTCGAGCAGCCGGGTGTCGGCGTACGGGCAGGGGCGGCCGATGGGCGGGGGTGCGGTGCGGCCGGGGGCGAGGTCGGCGTCGGTGACCCGGTGGTGGGTGCAGACGTTGGTCTCGGTCGGGCCGTACAGGTTGTGCAGGGCGGCTCCCGGCAGCGCCGCGCGCAGCCGCCGCAGGTGCGCGAGCGCGAACGGCTCGCCCGCGAAGAGCACGGTCCGCAGCCGTGAACTCTCCAGCAGAGAGCGGTTCTTGGCGTCGAGCATCCGGATGAGGGCGCCGGGTACCGAGTACCAGACGGTGACGCCCTCCTCGGCGACCAGCCGGTTGAGCGCCGGGCCGAGGGCCCGCTGGTGCTCGGGCACGAGGACGAGGCAGGCGCCGGCGCTCGCGGCGGCGAAGACGTCGAAGACGGAGAGGTCGAAGTGGACGGGGGCGTGGGAGGACAGCCGGTCCTCGGCGGTCAGCCCGAACTCGGTCACGGTCCAGCCGACGAACGCGAGGGCGTTGCGGTGGGAGAGCATGACGCCCTTGGGCGTGCCGGTGGAGCCGGAGGTGTAGAGGATGTAGGCGAGGTCGTCGGGGCCGACGGCGGCGGGCGTGAACCCGTCGGGCGCCGGCCGGTCCACGGCCCGCGCCCAGCTCGTCGACCGGAGCGCCGGGACGCCGGGCGGGACGGGCGGCGCGGGCGGCGCGGGCGGCGCGGGCTCGTCGCCGACGAGGACGGCCGTGCGCAGCGCGGCGGGAACGCCGTGCTTCTGGAGCAGCGCGAGCCGGGGCGCGTCGGTGACCAGGCAGCGGACGGCGCAGTCGCCGAGGATGTACCCGGCGCGGGCGACGGGCGTGGCCGGGTCGACCGGCACGTACGCGGCCCCGCACTTGAGGATCGCGTGGAGGGTCACGAGGGTCTCGGTCGACTTGCCGAACCACAGACCCACCCGGTCGCCGGGGCGGACGCCCTGCTCGCGCAGGGTCGCGGCGAGCGCGGTGGCCGCCCGGTCCAGGCCGGCGTAGTCGGTGGAGCGGCCCCGGTGACGTACCGCCTCGGCCGTGGGCCGGGTGGCCGCGGCGCGGGTCAGCAGCTCATTCAGCGTGCGCATGGCGGACTCCAGCGGGGCGGGGGGACGCGGCGCGGGCGCGGGTGGTGAGGCCGAGCTTCTCGGCGATCACCATCCGTTGCATGTCGGAGGTGCCGGAGGAGATCCGGGTGCCGAGCGCGTCGCGCAGATTCCGTTCGACATCGGTGTCGGTGGTGTAGCCGAGGCCGCCGTACACCTGGAGGGCGTCGAGGAAGGTCTCGACGGCGGACTCGCTGGTACGGAGCTGGGCCGCCTCGGCGTAGTGCGAGGCGACATCCCGCTCCAGGTCACAGGCGGCCCGGTGGGTGAGCAGCCGGGCCTCGTCCAGCCGGATCCGCATCTCGACGATGCGGTGGGACACGGCCTGGAACCTGCCGATGTTCCGGCCGAACTGCTCGCGGGTGCGCGCGTACTGGACGCAGTCGTCGATCTGCCGTCCCATGGTGCCGAGCAGCGGCGCCAGGATCAGCGAGCGTTCCCAGGCCATGGTGGCGGCGAGGACGCGGGAGCCCTGTTTCTCCGCGCCGAGTCGCGCGGAGAGCGGGACGCGGCAGCCGCTGAGGGTGATCTCGCCCCAGGGCGCGGTGCGCAGTCCGGCCTTCTCGTAGCGGGTCTCGACGGTCAGCCCCGCCTGGTCGCGGTCGACGAGGAAGGCGGTGACGCCGGTGAATCCGAGGGCCGGGTTGACGGTGGCGTACACGAGGAAGACGTCGGCGAGGGGCGCGTTGGTGATGAAGCGCTTGGTGCCGTCGAGTACGTAGGTGTCCCCGTCGCGGCGGGCGGTGGCGGTGAGAGAGAGGGCGTCGGAGCCGGAGCCGGCCTCGGTGATGGCGTGGGCGCCGATCAGCCGGCCGTCGCAGAGCCCGGGGAGATAGCGGTTCTTCTGCTCCTCGCTCCCGAAGAGCAGCAGCGGGATCTCGGCGGCCCAGATGTGCGCGCCGAGCGCGATCATGAGGCCGTTGTCCCGGCAGCCTTCGCCCAGGCCCTCCAGCGCGCGGGCGCAGGTCAGCGGGTCCAGGCCGAGCCCGCCGTAGGCGCGGGGCACGGGAAGGCCGAGGACTCCGGCGTCGGCGCAGCGCTGCCAGTCGCCGGGCTGGAGCGTCCCGGTGCGTTCCCGGGCCGGGAGGTCGGCGCCGAGGTCCCGGCCGAGCCGGCGGAAGCGGTCGGCGAGGGCGGTCTGTTCCTCGGTGGGGTCGAAGGTCACGGGCGGCCGCCGACCGGGTCGAGGGCGGGCAGCCCGGCCAGCGAGGCGGCGATGTGGCCGTCGGAGACCACGTGGTCCTCCAGGGTGCCCGCCAGGTACTGGTCGTACGCGGACAGGTCGAGCAGACCGTGGCCGCTGACGTTGAAGAGGATGACGCGCGGCCGGTTCTCCTCGCGGGCCCGTACGGCCTCGTCGACGGCGCACTTGACGGCGTGCGCGGACTCGGGGGCGGGGATGAGGTTCTCCGTGCGGGCGAAGAACGCTCCCGCCTCGAACACCTCCTTCTGCCCGTAGGCCACGGCCTCCATCAGGCCGCGGTCGTAGAGGGCGCTCACCAGCGGCGCGGCGCCGTGGTAGCGCAGCCCGCCGGCGTGTACGCCGGGCGCGACGAAGGTGTGGCCGAGGGTGTACATCTTCGTCATGGGAGTGGTGCCGGAGAAGTCGTTGTAGTCCCACGCGTAGCGGCCCCGGGTCATCTTGGGGCACGCTTCGGGCTCCACCGCGACCAGCCGGGTCGCGGCTCCGGTGCGCAGCTTCTCGCGGTGGAAGGGGAAGGCGAGACCGGCGAAGTTGCTGCCCGCGCCCATCGCGCCGATGACCACGTCGGGGAACTCCCCCGCCGACTCCATCTGGAGCAGGGCCTCTTCGCCGATGACCGTCTGATGCAGCAGGACGTGGTTCTCGCCGCTGCCGACGGAGAAGGCGCCGCGGGTCACGCTCCGGGCGTGTTCGAGGGCCTCGGCGTTGGCGATGGCGACGCTGCCGTCGCCGTCGGGCGAGGCGGCGAGCAGGGCGCGGCCCGCCTCGGTGGTGCCGCTCGGACTCGGGATGACGCGGGCGCCGTTGAGCTCCATCAGCACCCGGCGGTAGGGCTTCTGCCGGTAGCTGCAGTTCACCATGAAGACGGTGCAGGCGAGGTCGAGGGCGTGGCAGGCCATCGACAGCGCGGTGCCCCACTGGCCGGCGCCGGTGCCGGTGGTGATCTCCTGGACGCCGGCCTTCTTGTAGTAATAGGCCTGCGCGAGAGCCGAGTTGAGCTTGTGACTGCCGGAGGCGTTGGCGCCCTCGTACTTGTAGTAGATGTGCGCGGGGGTGTCGAGCGCCTGCTCAAGGCGGTGGGCACGGATCAGCGGGGTGGGGCGCCAGCGCTGGTACTGCGCGCGTACCGGGTCGGGGATCCTCACATGGCGCTCGGTGCCGACACTGCCGCGGTACATGGAGAGCGGGATGTTGGCCCCGGTGGAACCGCGGTCGGCCGTCCGCGCGTCGCCGTCCGGCTGTGCGGCGGGCCGGGCCCGGCGGACGTCGGAGGACGACACGTCGAGGTCGGCGAGGATGTTGTACCAGTGGGTCGGGACGTCGTCCTCGTCGAGAAGGTACTGGTTGCGCACGGCCCTCATGCCGGGATCTCCCTCCGCGGGCCGGCGACATGCCGGCGGACGAGCTCGATCAGGTCGCCGACGGTCTCCAGGTCGGCCTCCATGACGTCCTCGTCCTCGACGTGGCCGCCGAACTCGGTCTCCACGGCGAGCAGGAGCTGGAGCAGGTTGAGCGAGTCGAGCTGGATCATCGGCGAGTAGAGCGAGGTCTGCGCACCGATGTCCTGAGGGTCGAGCCGGAGATCGAGGGCGTCGACCATGAGTGCGCGGACCTTCGTGGCCACGTCGTCGTCGGGCAGCATGTCGAAAGGCTCCTTGGGGGCAGGAAATGCGTCGGGCCGGGATGACTTCGTGCGAGCGGCACCGTCATGACGCCGGAGAAGGATTCCCGCGACGGCCGACAGCCGGGGGCGCGGGAAAGCCGGGGAAAGGCGGGAAAAGACGGGGTTACGGAAAGGGGGATACGGGGGGTCAGTGCGGGGCGGCGAGAACGCGGGCGACGTCCGTGACGATCTCGCTCCCCATCACGAGAGAGAAGTGGTCACCAGGGAAGACCCGCAGGGCGAATTCCCCGGACGTCGCGTCCGACCAGGCGGCGGCGTGCGCGACGGGCACGCCCGGGTCGGCGTCCCCCACGTACGCCGTCACCGGCACGGTCACCGGCCGTGCCGCGGCGGGGCGGTAGGTCTCGATCAGCGTCAGGTCGGCGCGGAACGACGGCAGCAGCAGGGCCAGCAGCTCCGGCTCGGCGACCACCGCCGGGTCCATGCCGCCGAGCGCGAGCAAGCCCTCGACCATGGCCTCGTCGCCTTGGAGATGGAGGTCCCGGCCGCCCCGGGGGCTGAGCGGCGAGCCGTGTCCCGAGACGAACAGGTGTAGCGGCCGGGCCCGGTACAGCGCCTCCAGACGCAGGGTGACCTCGTACGCGAGGGCCGCGCCCATGCTGTGGCCGAGCAGCGCGACCGGCCGGTCGAACAACGGCAGCAGCTCCCGCGCCACGCTGTCGGCGAGCGGCGCCATGGCGCCGACGCACGTCTCCCCCAAGCGGTCCTGCCGCCCGGGGTACTGCACCGCGACGAGTTCCACGTCGTCCGGCAGGGCGTCGGCCCAGCCGTAGAACGCGCCGGCGGTACCGCCCGCGTGCGGCAGGCACACCAGACGGATCCTCGGCGCGAACACCGGGCGGGGCCGGCGCAGCCAGAGCCCGTCCGGGCCGGCGGCATTCGGGGCACGTACCGGGCTGGGTATCACTGGCGGCCTGCTTCCCTGGGCTTCTCGAACGGCCGGGACTCACCCGTCCCGGCATTTCAAGTACCGCACCCTAACGTCATTCCACGGCTCGTCAACACCCGATTCGGGCGGCAGTTTCGCCGTGCAGAACTCATCCAGTCCACCGACGTCCGGACTCCGTACATTGGTCCGCCGTCACGTCGCGAATTTCCTCCCTGTTGCCCGTCGCCGGAGAAATTCCGCTCATTCGATCCTGCCGAAAGAGAACCGTCACGCCATGAATTCCCTCCCTCTGCGCCAGGTCTATGTCGACGGCCGGTGGACCGCCCCGCGCGCCACCGGCACGATCTCCGTGGAGAACCCGGCGACCCTGCGGATCGTCGGCGAGGTCCCGGACTGCGGCAGCGAGGACGTCTGGCGCGCGGTGGACGCCGCCCGACGGGCGCTGCCCGGCTGGGCGGCGACCGGCGTCGAGGAGCGCGCGGCGGCCCTGACGGCGCTGCGCGAGGCCCTGGTGAAGCACCGGGACGAGCTGGCGGAGACCGTCACCCGGGAGATGGGGGCACCCCTCGCGTTCTCCCGGCGCGTCCAGGCGGGCCTGCCGGTGCGGGTACTCGACGGCTTCACGGCGGAGCTCGCCGCGGCCACCGCCGAGGAACGGATCGGGCACTCCCTCGTGGTGCGCGAGCCGGTCGGCGTGGTCGGCGCCATCACCCCGTGGAACTACCCCCTCCACCAGGCGGTCGCCAAGATCGGCGCCGCCGTCGCGGCGGGCTGCACCCTGGTGCTCAAGCCGAGTGAACTCGCCCCGCTCTCCTCCTGCTTCCTTGCGACGCTCATCGACGGGATCGGGCTGCCGCCGGGCGTCTTCAACCTCGTGCCCGGCCGGGGCACGACGGCGGGCGCCGCGCTGACCGTCGACGACGGCGTCGACCTGGTGTCCTTCACGGGGTCGCTGGAGGCCGGCCGGAAGGTCGGCGCGGCAGCGGCCGGTACGGTCAAGAAGACCTGCCTGGAGCTGGGCGGCAAGTCCGCCACGCTGGTCCTGCCGGACGCCGACCTGGTCACCGCCGTCGAGGACGGGGTCCACAGCGCCCTGCACAACGCGGGACAGACCTGCACCGCCCGCACCAGGCTGCTGGTGCCGCGGGCGCGGCTGGACGAGGCCCTGGACATCGCCCGTGCGGTCGTCGCCGGCTACGTGCCGGGCGACCCCGAGGATCCGGCGACCCTGCTGGGCCCGCTCGCCTCCGCCGGGCAGCGGGAGCGGGTCCTCGGCCATCTGGCGCGGGCCGCCCGCTCGGGCGCCCGCCAGGTCGCCGGCCAGGACATCGCGGCCGCACTGCCCCCGACCGGGCATTACGTGGCGCCGAGCGTCTGGGCGGACGTCAGCCCGTCCATGCCGCTGGCCCGTGAGGAGATCTTCGGCCCCGTTCTCGCGGTCATGGCGTTCGAGGACGACGACGAGGCGGTGTCGCTCGCGAATCACTCCGAGTACGGCCTCGCCGCCACCGTGTGGTCCGGCGACCGGGATCGCGCCCTCGCCGTGGCCCGCCGGCTCCGGGTGGGCCAGGTCGACGTCAACGGCGCCAAGTTCAACGCCGCCGCTCCGTTCGGGGGTTACAAGCAGTCCGGCATCGGCCGGGAACTCGGCCGGCACGGCATCCGGGAGTTCCAGGAAGTCAAGTCCCTCCAACTCCCGGTCTGACCCTGCTCGGTGGCCGCCACCGGACCGAGGCCCCCTTCTCCCTCCCCCTGTTCCCTGCACCTCGACTCGAAACGACGGGTGACACCGTGTCCCTGCGCATGCCGCACATCCATGTCGAATTCCCTCCGGAACTCAGTCCGTTCGCCGACCGGGCGGAGGCCGGCGCCCGGGCCTTCGTGGCCCGCTTCGGCCTCGCCCCCGACGAGGCCGCCCGCCACCACCATGAGCGCTCCCTGCTCGGCACCCTGATGGGCAGGGCGTACCCGCACTCCGGCGCCGAGGAGCTCCAGCTCGTGACGGACTGGATCAGCTGCATGCTGGTCCTGGACGACCAGTTCGACGAGACCTCCCTCGGCACGGAGCCGGAGCGGCTGCGCGAGGTCTGCGACGAGGTCCTCGGCTGGTTCACCGAGGACGGCTCCGTCGACGACGCCGGCCCGGCGGCACACTCCCTGACCCGGGTGTTCCGCCCCGCCTACGCGGACCTGTGGCGCCGCACCGTCCCGCTGACCTCGCCGGCCTGGCGCCGCCGGCTCGCCGCGCACATCGGGGCCTTCTTCGACACCTGCGTGTGGGAGTCGGAGAACCGGCTCGCGGGCCGTGTCCCCGGCCTGGACGAGTACATCGCCCACCGGGGCCGCGCGCTCATGCCGTACCTCGACCTCATCGAGGTCACCACGCACTTCGAGGTGCCGGAGGAGATCTACACGCTGCCGGCCTTCGCCGAGATGAACGCGGCGCTGTCCGACGCGGACCTGTGGACCAACGACCTCTTCAGCTGCGAGAAGGAGGCGCTGCTCGGCGACCCGCACAACCTTGTCCTGGTCCACCGGCACGCCCACGGCACGGACCTGCAGACCGCCGCGGACGCCGTCGGGGAGATGGTGCAGGGCCGCTTCGACCGTTTCACCGAGCTCAGTTCCTCCTTCGCGAAGCTCCTGACGCCCGCGCAGCGCGCGCTCTTCCCGACGGACCGCCTGGAGCGCCACGTCGCGGGGCTGCGGAGCTGGCTCACCGGCCAGCTCCAGTGGCGCTTCGAGACGCTGCGGTTCGACCCCACGCGGCCCGAGGTCACCAGCACCGCGGGGTCCACCCCGCTGTAGGCGCGCGTCGTCGACCGACTTCCCCCACCGTGACCCACCGTGAACGGGGTACGCATGCGAGACCGTTACGCGACACTCAGACATCTGGAGACCCTCGACCCGAAGGCGGACCACCAGGAGATCCACCGCATATCCTCCGACCGCGAGTTCCCCTGGGACTACGGCCGGGGGCTCGAGGTGGCGATCTGGCGCACCTGTTGCGTGCCCGCCATCTCCGACGTCCTGGACGGCAGCGGCGAGTTCGCCCTGCGCGCCCAGAAACGTTACGACGACACGCGGATCCTGCTCGGCGAACTGGTCCGCGGGGGCTACGACTCCACCCGCGGGCGCCAGGCGATCCGGCAGATCAACCAGGCGCACCACCGGTTCGACATCGCCAACGAGGACATGCTGTACGTCCTGTCGACCTTCGTCTTCGAGCCGGTCCGCTGGATCGACCGCTGGGCCTGGCGGCCGACCTCCGAGACGGAGCGGCTGGCCGCCTTCTACTTCTTCACCGGGGTCGGCAAGCGGATGAACATCCGTGAACTCCCTACCGACTACGACTCGTTCGAGCAGTTCAACCGCGAGTACGAGCGGGCCCGCTTCCAGCGGGCCGCGAGCAACCACCGCGTCGGCACCAACATCCTGGGCCTCTACGCGTCCTGGTACCGGCGCCCGGTCAGCGATCTGGTCGCGGCCACGCTGCCGTGCCGGCTGGACGCACCCGCGCTCGACGCCCTCGGCCTGCCCGTCCCGCCCCGGTGGGTACGGGCCGTCCACCGCGCCGGGCTGCGCGGCCACGCGGGGGCCGAGCGCGTCGCGCCGCGGCTGATGGCACGGCTGATGACCCGGCCGACCGCGCGGACGTACCCGGGCTACCCGCACGGTTACGACCTCGCCGACATCGGTCCCCAGCGGACCGTCCCGCCCGTGCGGCAGCAGCCGACGGCCCGTGTCGACAGCCTCAAGGACTGAGCACATGACCGAGACCACAGCCCTCGCGGCGCCCTTGGCGGCCATCGGCGACACGCCCCTGCGGCCGGTCGTCGTCCCCCTCGGCGACCGGACCGTGCGGATCTGGCTGAAGCTGGAGGCCGAGAACCCCTTCGGGTCGATCAAGGCCCGTACGGCGGAGGCCCTGTTGAACGCCCTGGAATCGAGCGGGGCGCTGCGTCCGGGGATGCGGGTGGTCGAGTCGACCTCCGGCAACCTGGGCGTGGCCCTCGCCGGCCTCTGCCGGCATCGCGGCTACCGCTGCACGCTGGTGGTGGAGCCGAGTACGCCGCCCGCCAGTGTCGCGCGGATGCGCGGGTACGGCGCCGAGGTGGTGACCGTGCGCGAGGTGCCGGGCGGCCGGACCCTCGGGGCCCGGCTCCAGGCCGTACGGGAGATCGTGGCGGCCGACTCCGACGCCGTGTGGACCGACCAGTACGACAGCCCCGCCAACCCCGGGGTGCACGAGTGGCAGACCGCCGCGGAGCTGATGAAGGCCGCGCCGGACGGCCGGTTCGACGCGGTCGCCGTGGCCGTGTCGACCGGGGGCACGCTGGCGGGGATCGCGCGGTTCTTCCGCGACCACGCCCCGGACACCCGGGTGATCGCGGTCGACGCGGTGGGATCCTCGGCGCTCGGCGGGGCCCCGGCCGACCGGCCGTTCAAGCTGATGGGCTTCGGCTCCGGACAGGTGTCGGGCTTCATCGATCCGCGGCACGTGGACCATGTGGTGCGGCTGACGGACCAGGCGGCCGCCGCGGCCTGTGCGCTGATCGCCTGTCGGACCGGGATCTCCCTCGGCGGCAGCGGCGGCGCCGCGGTGCTCGCCGCGGTCTCCCGGGCGCTCCTCGACCCGTCGCTGCGGGAGATCACCTGCGTCTGCCCGGACAGCGGGGAGAAGTACCCGCAGCTCCGCGACGCCCCGGCCGACGGCGGTCCCGGCTGCGCGGGGGACATCCGCGCGGCCCTGGGCCTGCTGGACCGGGTGCGTACGGGGGAACCGTCCGCGTCCACCCCGCCGAGCCGGCCGAACCCCCGGAAGGGAACGCACTGATGACACCGCACGACGACACGACGCTCACCTATCTGGACAGCGCCGACGTGGCCCGGCTCTGCGACGGACTGCCCGTCGCCGACCTGGCGCACGACACGCTGCTCGCCTACCGGCGCAAGGAGGCGGGGCTCACCCCCGAGGCCGCGCTGCGCTGGACCACCCCGTCCGGGGCGTCGGCGCGCAGCCTCGTCCTGCCCGGCTGGGCGGACGGCGCGTACGGCTGCAAGATCATCAACGCCTCGCTGGGCAACCGGCTCCTCGGCCGCCCGCGCGCCGCCGGGCTGGTCGTGCTCGACGACCCGGAGACCGCGCGACCGGTCTGCATCATGGAGGGCGGCCGGATCAGCGCCCTGCGCACCGCCGGTGTCTCGGTCGCCGCGCTGCGCGCCGTACGCGACCTGGCGGCCGTCCGGCGGGTGGCCTTCCTCGGCTGCGGCCGGCAGGCCGAGGTCCACCGGGAACTGCTGGCGAGCGCCTGCCCCGGCGTCGAGGAGCTGTTCGTGTACGACCAGGACGCGGGCCGGGCCGAGGAGCTCGCCGGCCGCTGGCGCGCGGCGGACCCGGCGGTCGCCGTCACGGTGACCGCGGACGCCCGCGCCGCCGTCGAGCGGGCCCAGGTGACGGTGGCGGTGACGACGACCACCGAGCCGTACGTGGAGCTGGACTGGGTGCCGGCGGGCGGGACCTTCGTCAACGTGTCCCTCGACGACGCGGCGGAGAGCCTGCTCCTGGGCTGCGACCATCTGTTCGTCGACGACTGGGAGCTGGTCGTCGACGACGACCACCGGCTGCTGGGCAAGCTGGCCCGGGCCGGCCGCGTCACCGGTCCGGGGACCGCCGCCCCGGCGGGCGGCCGGTCGGTGGACGCCTCCCTGCCGGAGCTGTTCGCCGGCGACTACGCGCGGACGGTCGCCGCGGACGACCGGGTGGTGATCAACCCGTTCGGCATGGGCGTCCAGGACATCGCGCTGGCCGCCGCCGTGTACGCGCGGGCCGTCGAGCAGGGCGTCGGCCTCTCCCTGGCCCACTGATCCAGGGGCCGGTACGGCAATCCCCCACCCCGCCCGGCCCCTCGTACGACCGTGGCCCCGCCGGATTCCCGGCGGGGCAGCTCCGTGCGTGCCGGTGCGGTGGGGTTCACCGGATGCGGTGGCTCTCCCAGAAGGGGGTCAGGTCCTTGTCGGTCATGGACTGGGCCGTCTTCTTGAAGTCGGCGGTGGTCGCGACGCCGTACCAGTGGTCGGCGGCGTAGCGCTTGAGGACACGTGCCATCGTGGCGGCACCGACCGTGCGTTCGAGGTCCGCCAGGGCGCAGGGGCCGGAGCCGTACACGACGCGCTGGAACCAGCCGGGCCGTCGCGACCAGTCGGCCATCGAGCTGGTGAGCGCGGCATCCTCGTCGGGCCAGCCCTCCGGGTCCCAGCAGTCGAGGGTGTCCCAGCCGTAGAAGCGGCCGTTGGCGTACTGGGCGAAGCTCTCGTCCAGCCAGGGCGTGCGGTACTCGTCGTTGCCGACGATGCCGTACCACCACTGGTGGGCCACCTCGTGGACGACGGCATTGCCCTCCTCGGTGGTGCCGAGCAGGACCAGGCCGGGGTACTCCATACCGCCGCCGAACTGCGGGGTCATCACCAAGTCGAGTTCGCCGTAGGGGTAGTCGCCGAACTCCGCGCTGAACTGGTCGACGGCTGCGGCGCCGTCCCGGCGGGCCATCCGTACGCCCTTCGCGGGTGTGCCGGGCGCCCAGTACGACCTGATCCGGACCCCGCCGGGCGTGGTGTCCTCGGCGGTGCGGAACGGACCCGCCGCCCACGCGAAGTCCCGTACCCGGCGCGCGTCGCTGTGGGTGAGGGTGCGCCCCGGCTCGCCGGGCCTGGTGCTGGTGCGGCCGGTCGCCGGGACCCTGAGGCGCGACGGGTGGTCGAGCGTGACCTGGAAGTCGCCGGTCAGGGCGTAGAAGCTCTCGCCGGTCGACACGTACGGATCGAGGTGCCATCCCGTCGCGTCGTGTACGGCCAGTACGGGCAGCGCGTTGCCGAGGAAGCGGAACGCGCCCTCGCTGCCGAAGCGGTTGTTGCGGCTGGGCACGGTGAGGGACACGTCGAAGGAGACCGTCGTGCGCCGACCGCTTTCGAGTGGCCTGGGCAGGGTGATACGCAGCGCGGTGCATCCCACGCCGAGCGGGCCCGCCGTGCCGCCGCGCACCCGGGACACGGTGACGGCAGAGGGGCTGCCGGAAGTGCCGCAGCCGTCCTCACCGTTGCCCCACAGCCGCAGGTACACCTCGCGCAGGGGTTGCCCGGACGCGTTGCGGAACGACACACGCTCCCGGCCGCTCCAATGACTGCCGTCGGAGTCCGCGCGCAACGTGACGTCGTAGCGTGCGCGATCGGGCGTCGCGGCCGTGGCTTCCGGGGCAGCCTCGGCGACACCGGATCCCACTATGACGAGCAGCGAGAGCAAGGCAACCAGCCTGCGGCGTAGGCCAGTTGATGGCAATGCGGTCATGAACGGCATGGCAGCCAATCGTGCCACAGCACTTCCGCCATGGGCCCTTGCGCACGAGAAGCGAACGAGTCGTTTCCGCTCGTCTCAGCAGGGGCGGGAGGAAGGGCCGTCGAAGCGGGCCCAGATCGGCGTCCAGTCGCGGGTGTACAGGACGAGGTTGGTGTCGGCCTGGACCCGCAGCCAGGCCCCCAGATCGCCGCACCTGTTCGTGCCCGTGGCCCACATCGGGTTGCCCGCGCCGTCATAGATGACGACGTTGCCGTCCCGCTGCATCCACAGCGACGCGTTCGAGCCACGGGTTCCGGTCTGCCACTTCGCCGTGTAGAACGGGGCGCCGTGGAAGTAGAGGACGACATTGCCGTCGCTCTGCATCCACAGCTCGTACCAGCCGCCCGGTTCGGTGTTGACGGCGATGTACGTGTTCGGCGTCAGGCACTCGCCGGGGGCGAGGTAGTCGTGGTACCCCCAGCCCTGTGGGGGCGTGGTGCAGTCGTAGTCGGGGAACGCCTGAGCCGTCACGCCGCCCGCGGCCGTCGACGGCCGTGAAAGCAGACGTCTCCGCTGCGCTTCCCGCAAGGTCGGAAGGCCCTTGAGAGACGCGGACGGCAGCGCGGGGACCTTGGTGTCCCCCTTCTTCGGCCAGTCGGACCTGCCGGGCCCCGGGTGGGCCATGCCGGAGATCGTGTGCGAGGCCGGGTGCGAGCGGCCGGCAGACGCCGCTCTCTCGGCTCCGGAAGCAGTCGATACACCGGTGGCGCCAAGCACGAAGGCGGCGAGCGCGACACCTGCCATGGTTCGTCTGAGGTTCATACCGACATGCCACCGCACGGTGTTCAAGAATCGGTCAACAGGCGATAAACGGGGCCGGATATGTCATTGCGGCCACTGGGCCAGTCAGCTCCACACGAAGCGGCTCCGCCGAAAGGTGGGCCGGGCGAGCCGGACACGGACGTACCCGGCGACGCCCCAGACTCCGCCTGAAGGCCGCCCCGCTCGGACGCTCACGGGACGGTCGGACCAGCAAGAGCAGCCGCAGGCTCGGGCGATCAGCCGCGGTCGAGACGCGGCAGCGACGCACAGAGGTGCTCGGGCATTTCCGGCAGGGCTTTGTGGATCCCGCCGCACCCCGCATCGCCGCTCGTGGCGACCGGCCGCCAGCCAGAGGAGTCCGCCTGGTAGAACCAGCGCCGGGAGACGCTGGAGGAGGAGCATCCGTCGCCGGCGTCTCCGCACGCCGGCCCCATCCGGGTCGACAGGTCCAGCACCAGCCAACTGCCGTCGCAGCCGCGTTCCTCCCAGCTCGTATGCTTGGGGATGTCCGTGTCGTTGACCGCCTGTCGGTACGAGGACGAGGTGCAACGCGGCGGCGTGGGGTCGCAGCCGTTCTCACCGCACTGCCGCAGGGCGGGTAGCACGGCACCGACGGGGGTGTACACGTCCATGCTGTTCACCATGACCCTGCGGGAGCCCAAGGGCTCGCCCAGCTTCACCGTCGCTTCGACCCGCCGTGTGCCGGTGCAGCCGGAGCCCTGGTCCAGGGAACGGGTCTCATACGTGACCTTCACGTAGACCACGCCGTGCTCGACGGTGTCGAGCTCACCACGCAGGCCGCGCACACAGTCGCGTGCCCCGTCGGGCACTTCGGCATCGACCACCAGAGACCGGCCGCCGTCGGCGGCACGGACGCCGTCGATGCGAATCGGAGCGGCGAGCGTCCAGGCGGCGGCCGTGACCGCTTCTGTCGCCTCCGCGTGGGTCTCGGCGGTCTTGGAACCGCAGCCGGCGAGAACCACCAGGGCCACGCCGAGCACGACCACCCATATCCCCCGCTGCCACATGCCATGTCCCCCATCCGCCGAAAATGCGCAGCCTAGCGTGCCCCCAGGCGTCCCTCACCGTCTCCTCCCGGACCGCCTGCGGGGCGGATCCAGGCCGAGCACGTCGTCCGGGGCAGGGAAGACGCCGCAGCGGTGACTCGCCGCGACGGCTCCCCAAGATCCGTGCTGGTTCCCGTCCGCACGGGAGCGGTGACGGGGACCCCCGCGAGCGGTCCGTGGCCGCCACCGGGGAGCGTCTCACCGTCCAGCGTGACCTGGATGACCTCCCGCGCCCCCGGCTACGCCCCCCTCAAAAGGAAGCGAAGTCGTCGACACGGCAGACATGGCCTGACACGACACGAGGTCAGTAGGACTTCGGCAGCCCCAGGGTGTGATGCGAGACGAAGTTGAGGATCATCTCCCGGCTCACCGGGGCGATCCGCGCCACCCGGGAGAGCGTCAGCAGCGAGGCAAGCCCGTACTCGGTCGTGAGGCCGTTGCCGCCCAGGGTGTGGATCGCCTGGTCGACGGCATGGGCGCAGGCCTCGGCGGCGGCGTACTTGGCCATGTTGGCGGCCTCGCCCGCGGCCATGTCGTCGCCCGCGTCGTAGAGTGAGGCGGCCTTGCGGGTCATCAGCCGGGCGAGTTCCAGCTCGATGTGGATCCGGGCGAGCGGGTGGGCGACGGCCTGATGAGCGCCGATCGGAGTGGACCACACCTGCCGGGTACGGGCGTAGTCCACGGCCTTGTCCAGGGCGTACCGGCCAAGGCCGACGGCGAACGCGGCGATCATGACGCGTTCGGGGTTCAGCCCGGCGAAGAGCTGCTGGAGCCCCGCGTCCTCCTCGCCGACCAGCGCGTCCGCGGGCAGCCGCACGTCGTCCAGGACGAGTTCGAACTGCCGCTCCGGGGCGCCGAGTTCCATCGGGATCTGGTGATGGGCGAAGCCCGGAGTGTCGCGCGGGACGACGAAGAGACAGGGCTTGAGGCGGCCGGTGCGGGCGTCCGCCGTCCGGCCCACGATCAGGGTGGCGTCGGCCTCGTCGACCCCGGAGACGAAGACCTTCCGGCCGGTGAGCAGCCAGTCCGTGCCGTCCCGGCGGGCGGTGGTGGTCAGCCGGTGGGAGTTGGATCCGGCGTCCGGCTCCGTGATACCGAAGGCCATCCGGGAGGAGCCGTCGGCCAGTCCGGGCAGCAGCCGGCGCTTCTGCTCCGGGGTACCGAAGCGGCTGATGACCGTGCCGCAGATGGCGGGCGACACCACCAGCATGAGCAGCGGGTTGCCGGCCGCGCCGAATTCCTCCATGACGAGGGAGAGTTCGGTGATGCCGCAGCCCCCGCCGCCGTACTCCTCCGGCAGGTTGACCCCGAGGTAGCCGAGCCGTCCCGCCTCCGCCCAGAGCTCCTCCGGGGAGCGAGGGTCGGGGCCGGCGTCGCCCCGGCCGCGCGCGAACGCGGCGACGGCCTCCCGCAGCGCCCGGTGCTCGGCGCTCTCCGCGAACGCGCCGCGCCCGCTCATCGGTCCGACTCCAGCTCCAGCTCCGCGAGGATCTCGTCGGTGTGCTCGCCGTGCCCGGGAGCGGCGCCGCGCAGCGAGTCGAGTCCGGCGCCGAACAGGACGGGAAAGCGGACCTGCCGGCGCGGCTCCTCGGTCGGCGACCCCGGCAGGGTGCCGACCAGGTCGCGGGCGGCGACGTGCGCGTCGGCCAGGAACGCGTCGGCGGTCTCGTACACCGGCGCCCAGGGCAGATCCAGATCCAGTCCGGCGAGCGCGGCACACCACCAGGCCAGGTCGCGGCGGGCGAAGACGCCGGTGAGCAGCTCCCGGATCCGCCCACGGGCCCGGGTGCGCGCGGTGCGGCGGTCGTACGCGTCGTCGTCGAGCTCGGGGAACTCCCCGGCGAAGGCCGTGCGGAAGGTCAGCCAGAACTTGTCCTCGAAGGTCGCGAGCGCGATCCGGCCGCCGTCGGCGGCGGTGAACACGTCGTTGTCACCGGTGACCAGGGGGCTGTCGGCGGCGTCGGGCAGCGTGCGCAGGGGCAGCGCGAGCGGCCCGGCCCAGGCGGCGGCCGCCTCGTGCAGCGACACGTCGAGGTGCTGGCCGTGGCCGGTGGTGCGGGCGGCGGCGACCGCGACCGCGGTGGACAGCGCCGCGTACATCGCTCCGGCGAGGTCGGCGATCCTCAGGCCCACCCGGTCGACGCGCTCGCCTGGGCGGTGCGGCACGGCGAAGAAGCCCGACAGGGCGAGGAAGTTGAGGTCGTGGCCGGGCCGGGCGGCGTACGGGCCGTGCTGTCCGAAGCCGGTGATCGAGCACAGCACCACCCGCGGGTTGGCCTCGCGCAGCCGCGCGTACCCGAGGCCCATGGCGTCGAGGACGCCGGGCCGGTGGCTCTCCACCACGGCGTCGCTGCGCTCCACCAGACGCAGCAGGGTGTCCCGCCCGGCCGGGTCGCGCAGGTCCAGGACGAGGGAGCGCTTGTTGCGGTTGAGCGCCGCGAACGTCTCCGGCTCGACCAGCCGGCCGTAGTCGCCGCCGTCCGGGCTCTCCACCTTGATCACGTCGGCGCCGAGGTCGGCCATCAGCACCGTGGCGAATCCGCCGGGCAGCAGCCGCGAGAGATCGAGGACCCGTATGCCGTCCAGGGCCGGCCAGCCCGCCGTCACTTCCACTGCGACTCCTTTCGTTCCCGCGGCCTCCGGTCGAGGGCGGGCCCCAGCGGGCGCACGCTACCGGCGGCGGGGCGGCCGGTCCTGGACGGGATCTGCACGGCTCCTGCCTCCCTCCTCCGGTTCCCTCCCGGGAGGGAACGGCTTCCAGCCGCCGGGGGATCCGGCACCAGGGGCCCGCGCGATGGGATGGAGTCAGCGCCGGACGGACCGGCAGCCCACCGCCGAGGAGAGTCACCATGCAGGTCACCGCACCGGCCGCCCCGCGCACCGCCACCCCGCACGACGGCTTTCCGTACGCCGGTCTTCCGCACACCGGCCTTCCGCGCGTCGACGCCCTGCTCACCGAGTCGTTCCGCCCCGCGGACACCGAGGCGCCGCTCTCGGACCACACCGTCGGTTCCCTGCTCCGCGAGGTCGCCGCGGGCCAGCCGGACGCCCTCGCCCTGGAGTCGGTCCCGGACGACGGCGGCGTCCCGCGCCGCTGGACGTACGCCGAACTGCTCGCCGAGGCCGAGAGCGTGGCCGGCGGGCTGCGGCAGCGCGTCGGACTCGGCGCGCGGGTCGCCCTGTGGGCGCCGAACGTCCCGGAGTGGCCGATCGTCGCGTACGCGGCGGCGCTGGCCGGGGTGACGCTGGTGACGCTCAACCCGGCGCTGCGGGCCGGCGAGCTGACCCACGCCCTGCGCACCTCCGGGGCCGAGATGCTGATCCACGCCGATGTCGCCCGGGGCTACGACATGGCCGCGACGGTACGAGCGGTGACGCCGGGCCTGCCGGGGCTGCGGCACGTCGTACCGCTCGCCGCGTGGGAGTCGCTGCGGGGTGCCGCACCGCTGCCCTCGCGGGAGGAGATCGCCGCCGTCCCGGCGCAGATCCAGTTCACCTCCGGCACCACCGGCGACCCGAAGGCGGTGCTGCTCTCGCACCGGTCCGTGGTCAACGTGGCCCGGCTGACCTTCGAGGGGCTCGGCGTCCACGACGGCGCGACCGTGGTCTCCCCGCTGCCGATGTTCCACACCGCCGGCTGTGTCATCTCCTGCCTGGGGCCGCTGTGGAGCGGCGGTGTCTTCACGCTCCTGGAGCGTTTCGACCCCAAGGTCCTCTTCGAGGTGCTGCGCCGCTCCCCCGGCGCGGTGCTCACCAGCGTGCCGACGGTGCTGAGCGCCCTGAACGACGTGGCCCGCGCCGCCGACGGCGCGCCGGCCCGGCTCTCCTCCGTGCTCACCGGCGCGGCGCCGGTCCGCCCGCAGCTCATCACCGAGACCGAGGAACTGTTCTCCACCACGGTGTTCAACCTGTACGGGCAGACGGAGCTGGCCTCCGTGGTCACCCTGACCCGGCCGGACGACACCGCCGAGGACAAGACCGGCACCGTCGGCCGCCCGCTCCCCCACGTCGCGTGCAAGATCGTGGCCCCGGACACCGGCCGGGTGCGGCCGCTCGGCGTCCCCGGCGAGATCTGTGCCCGCGGCTACCAGCAGCTCCTCGCGTACTACGGCGACGCGGAGGCCACCGCGCGGAAGGTGGACGCGGACGGCTGGCTGCACACCGGGGACATCGGCTCGATGGACGCGACCGGCGCGGTCCGGATCGAGGGCCGGCTGAGCGATCTGATCATCCGGGGCGGCGAGAACATCGCGCCCGGGCCCGTCGAGTCCTTCCTCAGCACGCTGCCAGGCGTCCGCGATGCCGTGGTGGTGGGGGTGCCGGACGACCGGTGGGGCGAGATCGTCGCCGCGGTGCTGCTGCCCGCCGCCGACCGTCCGGAGGGCCCGGACGTCGAGGAGTGCGTCGCCCTGTGCCGTGAGCGGCTCTCCCCGCACAAGATCCCGGCCCGGTGGTATCTCGCGGACGGGCTGCCGTTGACCGCCTCCGGGAAGATCCAGAAGTTCCGGGTCCGGGAGCTGATCGCCGAGGGCGTCCTCCCCCGCCTCGACGCACCGCGCGCCTGACGCGCGGTAGCTGATCCCGCTCCTGGCACCCCGCCGGATCCCGGCCCTGACGCCCCGACGCCCCGTCTCCGACGCGCCACCCCTGACACCCCATCGCCCCGCCGACACACCTCGGAGCCCCCGCCATGAAGATCTCCATGCAGCTGAAGTACGACACCGACATCGTCGCCGCGGCCGGCCAGGTCGCCGAACTGGAGCGGGCCGGCCTGGACCTGGTCTGGGTGCCGGAGGCGTACGGCTACGACGCGCCCAGTTTCATGGGCTTCCTCGCCGCCCGTACCGAGCGGATCGAGATCGGCTCCGGCATCCTCTCGGTGTTCAGCCGGACGCCCGCCCTGCTGGCGATGACCGCGGCCGGCGTCGACGCCCTGTCCGGCGGGCGCTGCCACCTCGGCCTCGGCGCCTCGGGCCCGCAGGTCGTCGAGGGTCTGCACGGGGTGCCGTACACCGCGCCGGTGGCCCGGACCCGCGAGACGATCGAGGTGATGCGCGCCCTCTGGCGGCGCGACGAGCCGGTACGCCACCAGGGGCGCACGGTCACGCTGCCGCTGCCCGAGGGGCAGGGCACCGGCCTCGGCAAGCCGATGCGGCTGCTGACACCGCCGGTCCGCCCGTCCGTCCCGGTGTGGGTGGCCGCGCTGGGCCCGAAGAACGTCCGGATGGTCGCGGAGACCGCCGACGGCTGGCTGCCGCTGTTCTTCGTCCCCGAGTGGTGCGACCGGGTGTGGGGGCCCGCGCTCAAGGAGGGCGGCGCGGCTCGCGCACCCGAGCTCGGCCCGCTGCAGATCTCGGCGGGCGGCCTGCTCGCGATCGGCCCGGACGCCGAGCGGGCCCGGGAGCTGGCCCGCGGCCAGCTCGCGCTGTTCGTCGGGGGCATGGGCGCGCCCGGCCACAACTACTACTACGACCTGGTCAGCCGGTACGGCTACGCCCGTGAGGCGGAGACGATCCAGCGGCTGTTCCGGTCCGGCGACAAGGCCGGGGCCGCGGCCGCCGTGCCCGCCGCGCTGCTCGAGGCCACCACGATCTGCGGCACGGAGAGCTATGTGAGGGATCGCCTGGACGCCTACCGCGAGGCCGGGGTCACCCACCTCCAGGTCGTGCCGGTGCCGCGGGAGGGCGAGTCCGAGGCGGCGGTGGTCGCCCGTCTGAAGGACCTCGTCGGCTGACGGGCGCCGTGGGCCCGGGATCCCGGAGCCCGCTCAGCCCGCGCCGACGAACCCCGACTCGTACGCCAGGACCACCGCCTGCGTCCGGTCGCGCGCCCCCAGCTTCGCCAGGGTGCCGCTGACATGGGTCTTGACCGTCTGCACCCCCAGGAACAGCCGCTCGGCGATCTCCGCGTTGGACATCCCCCGCGCCATCAGCCGCAGCACCTCCGCCTCCCGCTCCGTGAGCTGGGCGCCGGCCAGCGCGTCGCCCGGCTCACGGGCCTGACGCCCCTGCACCAGCGAGCGGATGGCGGCGGGGAAGAGCACCGAGTCCCCGGTCGCCACGGTACGGACGGCCTGGACGATCTCGGCGGGCCGGGACCGCTTGAGCAGGAACCCCGACGCCCCTTCCCTGAGCGCCTCGTAGACGTAGTCGTCCCGCTCGAACGTGGTGATCACCAGGACCCGCGGCGGGTCGGCGACGGCGGCCATGAGATCGCGGGTCGCGGTGATGCCGTCGACGGTGGGCATCCGTACGTCCATGACGACGACGTCCGGGCGCAGTCTCCGGACGAGCGGCACGACCTCGCAGCCGTCGGAGGCCTCGCCGGCCACGGTGATGCCGGGGGCGTTGCCGAGGATGGCCGACATGCCGGCCCGGACGAGTTCCTCGTCGTCGACGAGGAGGACGGAGATGTCCATGATCACGATCCCAACCGCAGAGGGAGACGGGCACTGACGGTCCAGCGCCCCGAGGTGGCGCCGGCCGTGGCCCGGCCGCCCAGGAGCGCGGCGCGCTCCCGCAGACTGCGCAGCCCCTTGCCGGTGCCGGAAGCCCGCGGGGCCTCCTCCACCAGCCGGTTCGCGACGGTGAGCCGGACCTGTTCGCCGGTGACGTCCAGGTCGACGTCCACGGGTGAACCGGGCGCGTGCTTCATGGCGTTGGTGAGCGCCTCCTGGAGGATGCGGTACGCCTCGCGGGAGACCACGCCCGGGACGGCGTCGACGTCGGCGGCGGTCCGCGAGCGCACCGTGACGCCCGCCGCGCGGCTGGCCTCCAGGAGCTGCCCGACGTCAGCGAGCGTGGGCCGGACGGTACGGGCGGCCGGCTCGTCCTCCTTCAGATAGCCGAGGGTGCGCTCCAGGTCGTCCATGGCACGGCGGCCGGTGTCCTCGATGGCGGTCAGCGCCCGGATCACGAAGTCCCGGTCGACATCGATGAGTTCGCGGGCCGCGCTCGCCTGGAGCACGGTGGCCGTGAGGGCGTGGCCGATGGAGTCGTGGAGTTCGCCCGCGAGCCGGTTGCGGGCCAGCAGTCCGTCCGCCCGGCTCTCCGCCTCCGCGAGCCGTTCGGCCGTCGAGGGGCCCAGCAGTCGCCGCGCGAGGGCGAGTTGCACCTTCCCGGCCCAGACGACCAGCGCGAACGTGGCGAGCAGCAGCGGCGGCACCAGTCCCAGGTACCAGATGTGCCGGTGGCCGCCGGGGACGGTGACGCCGAGGACCGTCCGGGCACCTTCGACGGCGGGCGCGGTCGCCAGCGTTCCGGTGACGGACAGCAGTTGGGCGACGACACTGGCGACGAGCAGTCCCCACCAGCAGCGCAGCACCAGCCAGACGCTGGTGCGCCGGCGGTCAGAGAGACTGCGGGCGGGGGCACGGCCGATGTCGTTCTCGTCGTCCGGCACGAGCAGCAGCCGCGCCTGGATGCCCTCCGCGCGCCGCGTCCCCGGCACCAGGCCGATGAGCAGCAGGGGGATCACCGGCACGAGGGCGCAGGCCGCGAGGGTACGGACCAGGCTCTCGGTGATGCCGGGCCACACCAGCACGCAGGCCGGCCCCACGGCCGCGCCGAGCAGCAGATGGAGCCCGCGGGCGTACGTACGGCCCTGGCGCAGGGCGTCGTAAAGCGTCGACGGCAGACGCCTCATGGTGAATCGGCTCCCTCCCCGGGGGGAGGTGACTCCCGCCGCCGGGGGATCCGTCCGGGGCCGCCGGACGGTTGGCTTGAGGACATGAACAGGGACAGCGAAGCGGCGCGCGGTGCGGGGGACGCACCCGCCGTCGAGGTACGGGGCCTGGTGAAGGCCTACGGCGACAGGACGGTGGTGAAGGGCCTCACCTTCCGGGTGCGGGCCGGTTCGGTCACCGGCTTCCTCGGCCCGAACGGCGCGGGAAAGTCGACCACCCTGCGGATGATCCTGGGGCTGGACCGGCCCACGGCGGGCGAAGTGCTGGTCGCGGGGCGGCCGTACGGCCGGCTGACCGAGCCGCTGCGCCACGTCGGCGCGCTGCAGGACGCCGGCGCGGCGCATCCGGGGCGTACGGCACGCGACCATCTGCTCTGCGTCGCCCACGCCGGGCGCCTGCCGCGGGCGCGGGTCGACGAGGTGCTGGCGCAGGTCGGTCTGGAGTCCGCGGCCCGTCGACGGGTCGGCGGGTTCTCGCTGGGGATGCGTCAGCGCCTGGGCATCGCCGGGGCGCTGCTCGGCGACCCCGAGGTGCTGATCCTCGACGAGCCGGTCAACGGCCTGGACCCGGAGGGCATCCGCTGGCTGCGGCACTTCCTGCGGGGTCTGGCGGACCGGGGCCGGGCGGTGCTGATCTCCAGTCATCTGATGACGGAGACGGCGCTGCTCGCGGACCGGCTGGTCGTGATCGGCCGGGGCCGGCTGCTGGCGGACGTGTCCATGGCCGAGTTCGCCGCCGAGCACGGCCGCTCCCGGGTGCGGGTACGGACCGACGAGCCGGAGCGGCTGAGCCAGGCCCTGGCCCGTAAGGGGCTGCGGGTGGTGCCCGGCGACGGCGGGGCGCTGGAGGTGTACGCGGCGGAGGCCGCCGGCGTCGGCCGGATCGCGGCTCACGAGGGGGTCGCCGTCCTGGAACTGGTCCAGGTCGAGGACTCGTTGGAAGAGGCTTTCATGCGCATGACCGCCGATTCGGTGGAGTACGGGGGGCGACCCCTCGGAGAGGTGGTCTGACGATGTCCGTCGACGCGGTGCTCCGCTCGGAGTGGACGAAGATCCGCTCGGTGCGTCCGGTCCTGTGGTCGCTGCCGCTGGCCGCGGCCCTGCTCGTCGGCATCGGCGCCGGCGTGACGGGGTCGGTCGGCCGGGAGGAGGCGGACGGCCCCGGCTTCGACCCGGTGCAGCTCGGTTTCTACGGCATCCTCTTCGCCCATGTCGTCGTGATCGTCTTCGCCGTCCTGGTGGTCGGCAACGAGTACCAGCACGGCGCGATCCGGATCTCGCTGGCGGCGGTGCCCCGGCGCGGTCTGATGTACGCGGCCAAGCTGACCGTCGGGGCGGTGCTGGCCCTGGTGGCCGGTGTGGTGGCCTCGCTGGGCACGTTCTTCCTCTCGCAGCGTCTGCTCGGCGAGTACGGCGCGGCGTTCGGCGAGGCGGGGACGGTGCGGGCGGTCGTGGCGGGCGCCCTGTACTTCCCGCTGCTCGCGGTCATGTGCATGGGGTTCACGGCGATGCTGCGCAGTCTGATGCTCTCCATGGGCGTCCTGGTCCCGGTGCTGTTCCTGGTCTCCCCCGTGCTGGCCGAGATCCCCGGTCTGCGGGAGCTGGCCTGGTACCTGCCGGACCGGGCCGGCCAGTACGGGCTGCGGCTCGATCCCGCCGCCGCGGCGCCCTACGGTCCCCTGACCGGGGTGCTGGTCATGGCGGTGTGGGCGGCCGCGGCGGCGGTCGGCGGCTGGCTGACGCTCCGCTCCCGCGACGCGTGAGCGCCCCGCCGTCGTGAGGGACGCGTGAGGGGACGGGGACGGTGGGCATCGACGACCGTCCCCTCACGCCGTTCATTGCTCCCGGGTGTGGAGACGCACCAGGGGCGACATCGCGTACGCCTCGCCGGCGCTCACCGGGGGTTCGAGCAGCTGGTGGTCGACCAGCCGGTCCAGAAGGTCCTCCGCCTGGCGTCCGCCGCAACGCAGCAGGGCGGACGCACCCGCGGGGTCGAACGCCCGGTCCGCGGACCGGGCGAGGGCGCGCAGAGCATCGCGGAGCGAGGGGTCCAGGCCCTCGTACGCGGAGGTCAGCCGGTCCCGTACGGACAGGTCTCCGGCGACCAGCTCCGACAGCCGCCGCTCCTCGTCGGCCAGCCGGTCCGCCAGCCGGGCGACGGTCCAGTGCGGGCGGGCGGCGAGCCGCATGCCCGCGATCCGGACGGCCAGCGGATTCCCGTCGCACAGCTCGGCGACGGTCTCGGCCGCCGTCCGTTCGGACAGCACCCGCCGCTCGCCGGCGATCCGGGCGAGCAGGGAGACGGACTGGTCGGCGGTGAAGCGCTCGACGCGGAAGTGCTGGGCGCACTCCAGGCCGGACAGCGGGGTCCGGCCGGCCAGCAGCGCGGCGCCGCCGGGGCCGGACGGCAGCAACGGGCGGACGGCGCGTTCCCCGGGAGCGTCGTCGACGACCACCAGGACCCGGCGGCTGGCGACGGACTCCTGGTAGAGCGCGGCGAGTTCGGGCAGCCCGGCGGGCAGCTCGGCCGCCGGCACGCCCAGCGCCCGGGTGAAGCCGCGCAGCACGGTGCGGACCTCGTCGGGCGTGCCGGTGCGCAGCCGGGCGTGCAGGACGCCGTCGGGGAAGTGGCGGGCGACGGACGCGGCGATCTGGACGGTCAGGGCGGACTTGCCGACGCCGACGGGTCCGTGGAGCGCGGCCACCGGGGCCGCGCCGAACGCGGCCAGCGACCCCTGTCCGGTCAGGTACTGCCGGACCTGGAAGTGCTCGACCCGGCCCACGAAGTCCCCGACGCTCTGCGGAAGCTGGACGGAGCGCAGCGCGTCGGCCCGGCCGGCGGGCCGTGCCGTGCTCACCGTCGCGGCCGGGCCGTCCTCCCGCAGCACGGCCATCTGGGCCTCGCGGAGTTCGGCGCCGGGCTCGATGCCGCTCTCGGCACGGAGCCTGCGGTCGACGGCGGCGAACAGCTCCAGCGCCTCCGCCCGGCGGCCGGAACCGGCGAGCGCGGCGAGCAGCCGGGCGTGCAGGCCCTCGTGCAGCATCTCGTGCCGGGCGATCGGCCCGAGCTGGGCGAGCACCTCCTCGTGCTGTCCGCGGGCGAGGGCGAGATCGGCGAGGCGCAGCGCGGAGGCGACCCGCAGGCGGGTGTGCTCGACGGCGGCGGCATGGCGGGCCAGCCGCGGCGGGGCGCCTTCCAGAAGGTGTCCGCGCCAGAGCCCCAACGCCTCGGCGAGCAGGGCCTGTTCGTGGACCTGGTCGTCGCCGGCGCGGGCCCTCGCGGCCTCGTGCGTCAGCCGGCCGAACTCCAGGACGTCGAGCCGGCCGTCCCCCTCGATCCGGAGCTCGTAGCCGCCGCCGCGCCGCAGGACCGCGGTCCGGCCGGTACCGGGGAGGGTGTGCGCGTCCAGCATCAGCCGGATGCGCGAGATGTAGGTGTGGATCAACTGCCCGAAGGTGTCCGGCAGTTCACCGTCCCAGAGGACCTCGATGATCTCGTCGCGTTCGACCACCTGGTGGGCCTGGAGCGCGAGCAGTCCGAGCAGGGTCCGCTGCTTCGGTGTTCCGGTGAGCAGTTCGGCGGTGCCGCGCGTGGCGGAGAGCCGGCCGAGGATCCTCAGGACCAGCGGGTCGTCCTCGGAGACGTCCCCTTCGGCGCCGGCCGTGGCACCGACCTGCGCGAGCAGGGCGGGTTCGCTCAGGGCTTCGGCGATTCTGCGCAGCGATCCGGATCTCGGGGCGCGGACCCGGCCCCGTTCGATCTCGCGGAGCGTCCGCAGACCGATCCCGGACTTCTCGGCGAGGTCCCGCTGACTGACCCCGTTGCGGGTCCGCGCGGAGCGGACCAGGGTGGCGACGTCTCGTTCCGCCAACGCCGTCGCCGGACTTGCACCCGTCATGACTCCCCCATGGCATGGTCGTTCGTTTCGCGTCCGTCCCCGTTGTCCTCGACGGGCCGCGCCGGCGTGGTCAGCCGCGGCTGTCCCACTCCTCGTCGGGGTCGCCGGTGATCGGGCTGTCGGCCACGACGGTGCTCGGGGCGGGGGCCGTGAGCTCCTGCTCCACGACGGCCACGAGGGAGAGGCCGAGCAGCGCGGTGACCGCGACGCAGGTGGTGCGCAGGGCGTGGGAGGTGCGGGTGAAGGAGGTGATCGCTCGCATGTGCTCGGTCTTCCGTTCGCTCGTCGTTCGTGCTGTCGGATAAGACTCTGCCAACTGCCGATCTACGCTGGATAGATCCTGAATATGCGCTCTGACCTGCGAATATATCGCTCCTGCGGGAGGGGTGGGGGGCAGCTCTACCGCGGTTCGCCGAGGGCGTCGAGGAGCGCCGCCGCGTGGTCGGCGTCGGGCAGCCCGAGCCGGGTGAACAGCGCGTGGGCCTGCCGGGCCCGGGCCGTCGCGGCCTCGGTGGCCCCGAGGTCGGCGAGGGTCCGGCCGAGCACCAGGAGGGCGAGCCCCTGGTCGCGCTCCGCGCCGCGCTGCTCGCACAGCACCAGCGCGCGGCTCGCCTCCTTGACGGCCTCCTCCCGACGGCCCGTGATCCGCAGGGTCTCGGCCAGCCGGAAGCGGGCCTGCGACTCCTGTCCGCGGATCTGCCAGGCCGCGCACAGGTCCAGGCACTGGGCATGGCTCGCGACCGCCTCGTCGTACCGCCCCAGTTCGTGCAGGGCCATGCCCTGCACATAGAGCGCGTAGGCGGCGCCGTGGTGGTCCTCGACCTCCCGCAGCGCGGCCAGCGCCTCGGCGCACGCGACGAGCGCCTCCTCGGCGCGGCCGCCGCGCAGCCGGGCCTGCGCCGCGTTGAGCCGCGTCACCAGTTCGCCCGAGCGGTGCCCGAGCCGCCTGGCCAGCTCGATCGCCTGGTCGTAGCAGTGCACCGCGTCCTCGTAGCGGTGCTGGAACTGGGCGATCAGGCCCCGGTCGTTGAGCGTCTGCCGGAGGATCACCCGGTCACCGACCCGCTCGCAGGCCTCCGCCGCGAGCCGCGTGAACAGCTCGGCCTCGGCGAGCCGGGCGCTCTGCAGGGCGGCGTTCCCGCAGACGAAGCGGGCCCGTCCGGCGACATGGTCGTCGCCGCGCAGCGCGGCGGTCTCGGCCAGCGCCTGCGCGGCGCCGGCGAGCTGCCGGTACGGGATGTCCTTGCCGAACGGCGTGAGGGCGATGAGCAGGTCGGCGGCGACGCGCAGGATCCGCGGGTCCGCCCCGGCCGGGCTGCGGGCGGCCAGCATCACCGCGTTGGTGAGGCATTCGAACTCGGCGGTCACCCAGGCGCGGGCCTCCGCGAGCCCGGCGAAGTGCGGCCCGGGCACGGTGCCGGGGGTGAGGAAGATCCCCTCCGGATTGCCGGGCACCATGCACTGGAAGGCGGCGCGCCCGGCGGCCAGCAGGTGGTCGAGGAGCGGCGGCAGCACGGGGATGCCGGCCTCGGCCCCGCCGTCGCCCGGCGGCACGCCGAGCTGGAGCGCGAAGGCCCAGACGAGGTCGTGGTAGCGGTACCGGCCGGGCTGCGGGGCCTCCAGCATGGCCGCGTCGACCAGGGACTCGAGGATCTCCTCGGTGTCGTACGGGTCGAGACCGAGGGCCGCGGCGGCCACCCCGAGGCCGATGGTGGGCCGGGCGACCGGGGCGAGGAGCTGGAAGGCGCACGCCTGGTCCTGCGGGAGCTGGCGGTAGCCGAGTTCGAAGGTGGCCGCGACGGCCAGGTCGCCGGCGCGCAGCTCGCCTATGCGGCCGCGCTCGTCGGCGAGCCGGCGGGTCATGGTCTCGATCTGCCAGCGCGGCCGGGCGGCGAGGCGGGCGGCCACGATCCGTACGGCGAGCGGGAGATGTCCGCACGCGGTCACCAGTTCGGTCGCGGCGGCGGGTTCCGCAGCCACCCGTTCGGCGCCGACGATCGCGGTGAGCAGACCGATCGCCTCGTCGGCCGCGAAGACCTCCAGGGCCACGGCGGTGACCGCGCTGGGGATGCCGACGAGCCGGGTCCGGCTGGTGACGATCACGGCGCAGCCGGCCGAGCCGGGCAGCAGCGGGCCCACCTGCGCGGGGTCCCGGGCGTTGTCGAGGAGCAGCAGCATGCGCCGGCCGTCTAGCAGCGTGCGCAGGAGCCGGGCCCGGTCGTCGGTCATCGAGGGGAGCGCATGCGGCGGCACACCCAGCGCGGCGAGCATGCTGCCGAGGACGGCCGACGGGTCGGCGGGCTCAAGACCGCTGCCGCGCAGGTCGACGTACAGCTGCCCGTCGGGGAACTCGTGCTTGATCCGGTGGGCGACCCGCAGGGCGAGGGTGGTCTTGCCGAGGCCGCCCATCCCGCTGATGGACACGACCGGAAGGGAGATCCGCTCCGGGGCGGTGAGGACCGCGCTCAGCTCCTCGACCTGTTCGGCACGTCCGATGAAGTCGAAGGCGTCGGCGGGTAGTTGGGCGGGCCGGGTGAGGGCCGGAGCGGCGGACTCGGGGTCGGATGCGGGGGCGGGACCGCTGTCGGGTCCGGCGGTTCCGGGCGCCGGGGAGGGCTGCGGATCCTCGGGAATCCCCGGGTCGTGGGGGGCCTCGGGGGCGGCCGAGGCCGGTGCGGTGCCGCGTACCGAGACGTCGAGGAGCGGGTCGCCCGCGAGGATCCGTTCGTGCAGCGCGGTCAGTTCGGGACCGGGGTCGACGCCGAGCTCCTCGGCGAGGACACGCCGGGCCCGCGTGTAGACGGCCAGCGCGTCCGCCTGCCGCCCGGAGGCGTACAGGGCGCGCATGAGAAAGCCGTACGGCCGCTCCTGGAGCGGGTATTCCTGCGTGAAGACGGTGAGGTCGGGAATGACCGCACCGTACCGGCCCGCCCGCAGCTCATGAGCGAAACGTTCCTCTTCCAGCCCGAGCCGCAGCTCGGTGAAGCGGGCCCGCTGCTGCTCGGCGTACGGGCCGGGAACTCCGGCCAGCGGCGCGCCCTGCCAGAGGTCGAGCGCCTCGTTCAGCAGCCGCCCGCAGGCCTCGTCGTCGCCCCCGGCCCGGGCCCGGCCGGCGTCGGCGGCGAGCCGCTCGGCACGGTGCAGGTCCACCGAGAGCGGCGGCGCCACCATGCGGTAGCCGTCGGGCTGGGAGAGCAGCAGCCGGGGCGCGGCGGGGTCCTCCTCCAGGAGCTGCCGCAGCCGCCACACATAGGTGCGCAAGCTCGCCAGCGCGGAGCCCGGGGGCTCCTCACCCCAGACCGAAGCGATCAGTTCGTGCGTGGAGGCGACCCGGCCGGAGCGCAGCAGCAGCGCCGTGAGCAGCGCCTGTTGCTGTGGAGAACCGATGGTGATCGGTGTCTCGCCCCGGTGCACGGACACGGCTCCGAGCACGCTGAACCAAATCGTCCCCCCCATGGACCTGCCTTCTGCGCTCGCGGCTACGCGACCCCCGTCGCATAGACGCCGGACGTCAGGCGTCCGGTCCTGCGGATCATTACATGATCCGCAGGAATGCTGCACCTACCATTGGGGATGTTTACCGGGACCCGTGCCCGGCATCGATGGCCTGCGGACGATCCGTGCCTGGCGCGGTGTGACTGTCGGTCCGGCCGGTGGAGGAAGCAGGGGAAGCCGGGCATCACCGCGCTCGTCGGCCTCGGCCGATTGCCGACCCGTCGGCGGCCTCCCTTCGCCGGCCGCCCTTCATCGGTCTTTCGTCTTCTCCTGGTCCACGACCCCAGCACCGTCAGGGACTTGGAGCCGGTGACGCCGCCGGTGCGGCGCAGCCACTCGATGACGTGCCGCGGATGTCGGCCCCGGAGTCCTGGCTCAGGCACCGGCCGCACGGTAGGTCGCGGGTAGCCGGACAAGCTCCGTTTCCCTGTCCTGGGAGCCGAACCTGCATGGGCGATGAAGCTGAGCGAGGAGGACCGGCGCGGCCTGACCGCGCTGTTCCGGTCCCACGTCAACCCGTACGGCACCTTCCGACTGGTCATGAGCAAGCGCCCCGAACTTGGGCCGGCCGCTGCCGTGCCCCTCCCCCGCAGCCCGGCGAATGCCGCCGACCGGCCACGACAAAGTGGTGAAGGGCTTTCAGGGTGTGGGCGACAGCGTTCGCCAGGACATCAGGGCGGCAATGGCCGAGGCCGCGCCGGCCAGTGTGACGACCAGCGCCGGCGCCGCGATTTCGCCCAGCGCACCCCGGCTGCGGCGGCCAGGCCCTGCAGCGTCATCGTTCCGGTCAGCAGCAGGCCGAATGCCTGACCACGCTGTGTCTCGGGCACCGCGTCGAGGAACCTGCGGGGCAGTGCGAGCCGGTAGGCGACGCCGAAACCGGATACCGCCAGCAGGATGGCGGCGTATCCCGGTGCGGGGTGCGGCGCGAACCCCAGCAGCGGCAATCCCAGCGCAAGCGCCAGGGGGCGGGCCAGCCGCTCCCGGCTCACAGGGCGTACCAGGCGGCCGACGATCAGGTTGCCGGCGAACATCCCGGCGGCGACCGCTGCGAACAGCGGACCGGCCGCGTCAGGCGCGCCGACCTGCGCCGCGTACGGGACCAGCACGCCTTCGGCGCCGACCATCAGCGCCGGTGCCAGCCATTGCGCCAGCAGCAGCGCCCGGACCGCAGGCCGGCGCAGCAGCGCCCGGTTCACCTGCCAGGTCTCGCTGATGCCGGCCGAGGCACCGCTGCGGCAGCGTGGGTGGTGGGACAGGCGCAGTCGCAGCAGGCCTGCCGAGGCCAGGCAGGTCGCGGCGGTGATCCAGAGCGCGCCCGGCGCGCCGACAGCGGCGATCAGCATGCCGCCGGCGGCGAAGCCGAGCACCTGCGTGCCGCCGGCCGCCATGGAGAAGACGGCACGGCCGAGCACGTAGCGGTCGCCGTCCAGCAGGTCGGGCAGGAGGGCGGTGCGCGAAGCGGAGGCGACGGCGCTGGGCACACCCGTGACGAACACAAGCGCCAGCATGGCCGGTACCGGCAGGAGACCGGCGGCGAGCACGGCGCTGACCGCGGTGCGCAGCACCTCGTAGCCGACCATGACGGTGCGCGGAGGCCAACGGTCGGCGAAAGCCAGCAGCAGTGTGCCGCCCAGGGCATAGGGCAGGAAGCCTGCCGCATACGCCAGCGCCGACATCAGCGGCGACCCGGTTGCCGTGTAGACCATCACGGACAGTGCGAGCATCCGCACCGTCTCGCCGATCAGGAAGAGCGTGTAGCTGCCGAACAGCACGCGGAACTGGCCCACAGCGAATACCTCGCGGTAGGTGGCCGGGCGTGCCGCGACGGGCGTAGTCGTCATGGCCGACAGCATCACGGCAGCCCAGCCGCGGTGACTATGCTTTCGCCTGGAGGCAAAACATGCCGGCCATCGAGGTGGGATCCGCCGACGTGGCGCGTACCCGCTATGCGATCTCGCCGCTGGGCGAGGCGATGCGGGCGCTGCGCGTCGCGGCCGGCCTGCAGGCCGCCGGCCCGCTCCGGCCGTGGGCCGAGCGCATCGCTCCCCGGTACGAGCAACCGCGTCGGGAGGTGCCCGCGGTCGGGGCGCTGACGGCGCTGTTCCGCCACGGCGCCTACAACGCCGACTTCATCCATCCGCCGCCGTCTGGCTCCGGTGGCGACTTCGCCGCCGAGCTGGCCGCCGTCCGTGCCACGCCCCTGCGCCGCGCACGCCTGGAACTGGCCCGTAACCTGGAGGGACTGCGGACGCCGCCACGCTACGTGCGGCGCATCCTCGACGCGCCGGACGTGGTCACTCAGCTCGCCGACGCACTCGAAGCGAGCTGGCAGGCGCTGATCGAGCCGGACTGGCCGCGGCTGCGGGCGGTACTGGAGCGCGACCTCGTCCGCCGCGCCGGGCACCTGGCGATGTACGGCTGGGCGGCAGCGCTGTCCGATCTCGACCCGCGGGTGAACTGGCGCTCCGAGGGCCAGGCCGGGACCATCGAGGTGCGCACGGGCTCGCGTACCGAGTGGGACCGACACCGGCTGGCGGGCAAGGGCCTGTTGCTGATGCCGACGGTGTTCGGCACTCTGATCAGCTACGTCGAGCCGCCCTGGCCCTACGCCCTGGTCTATCCCGCCCGGGGCACCGCGGACCTGCTCGGCCCAGTGGCGCGTCCACCGGGCGGCGAGGCCCTGAGCCGGCTGGTCGGCCCGCGCCGCGCGGACGTGCTGCGCGCGCTGGACGTGCCTGCGACGACGACGCAGCTGGTCGCCCAACTCGGCCTGAGCCTAGGCACCGTCGGCAGCCATCTGGCGGTGCTGCGCGATGCCGGCCTGGTCACCCGCACCCGCACCGGCCGGGCCGTCCGCTACGAGCACACACCGCTGGGCGCAGCCCTGGTGGCCGACTGAACGCCACCGGGCGGCACACCTGGCCGCCCGAGGCGGGGTGCCATCGACGAACACGATCCCACCGACAGGCAGCTGACTGTTTCCTGGGTGATCGCTCATGAAACAGTCCAGGCTTGCGAGCGACGACTTCAAGCGCGTGGAATCGCACGACTGCCCGATGTCCACCTGCGCCGCCCCCGCGGGCTCCCCTGCCGGACCGGCAAGAACAGGGTGGCCATCCAGTACCGCACCGCCCGCTTCCGCCTCGTGCCCCGACTCGCCAGGGCCCTCAGCGTCCCACCCCCGCCGTACGCAAGCCGGGCTCGGCGTGGACCGAACTGCCCGGCCCGTGCGCACCGGCGCCGAACCGGTCGGGCACTTCCGCCTCGCCTACGCCCCCGCCTCGACCGCCCGGTGTCAGTGGAACTGGGCTGTGTACAGGCGGGCTTTGTAGATCTGGGCGCCGGCGCGGGTGCGGTCACCTCCCGCGGAGAAGTACACGGTGGGTCCGCCCCAGAGGGAGTCCTCCATGTCGGGGTCGGTGGTCCACATGCTCTGCCCGTTCGCGTGGCGTACGTAGGACTTCGGGTACGACAGCTTGACCAGCGTGCTGAGCGCGCGGGTCTTCTTGTCGAGGGAGTAGACGTGGTGGCTGTCGGAGACCAGCAGGGTGCCGGGTCGGCTGTAGTCGGGCTGGAGGTCGTGGCCGTTGCCGGCGATGGTGATGTCGGTCCCTTGTTTGACCAGCCGGGCGGCACGCATGGTTCCGGTGACCCGGTAACTGCGGACGACGGTGCCGCCGGTCACCCAGAGCAGCCCGTTCTGGTCGTCCCACAGCACGGCGTGCGCCTTGGTGAAGTCCAGGGTCTGCACCTCCTTCAGAGTGGCCGGGTCACTGCTGGACGGCCCGAAGACGTGCAGCCGGTCCCGTGCCCCGGCGACCACGACGGTGCCGGTCCCGGGCACGCGCTCGACCGAGTGCGGATAGCTGGTGATGCGCGCGGACCACATCACGTCGGCGCGGGTGAGGTGCGCTTTGCTGGTCACGTTGACGATCGCGGCCCGGCCCTCGCCAGGGCTGCCGAAGGTCATCAGCGCGATCGTGCCGTAACGCTGGGTGTCTCGGAAGCGGATCTCGAACGGGTGGTCCCAGCCGGGCGCGTTGCCCGTGCTGAAGCTCCACTGGACGTTGGCGTCGGTCCACTGGGCGGTCCGGTCGAAGAGCAGGATCCGCCCCGTGCGCTGCTCGGTGATCGCCACCTTGTAGGTTGCCGCCGCGGCGGCACTGGAGGTGTCGGAAGAGGTGTCCATCTGTCGTGCTCCTGGTCCGTGACGACGGGTGGGTGCGGGGAGCCGGGCGCCGGACCGGGAGAACGCCCCCGTGGAGTCTCCCGGTCCGGCTGTCAGCTGGTCAAAAGGAGCCCGCGTTCAAGGCTTTCTGGAGCGCGCGGTTGGTCGCCGCGTCCCAATCACCGCTGGTCGGCACGGCCAGGTGGTTCTGGAGCGCGGTGACCGTCTTGGGGCCCACGATGCCGTCCGCCGTCACCTTCAGGAACTTCTGGAAAGCGGTGATGGTGAGCGGTCCGAAGGCTCCGTCCACCTCCAGTCCCGCCTTCTCCCGGCTGTTGAGCACGCGCTGGAGCGCCGCACAGGTGGCCGGTCCGAACATGCCGTCGACCTCCAGTGCGCCGGCCGCGGCGATGAGAGCCCGGGGCCGGATCGGCGCCGTCTTGCCGGCCAGGGCGGCCTTCATCATCGCTGCGGACTGAGGTCCGAACTCGCCGTCCGCCAGCAGGTGATGGTTGGTCTGGAAGACCTTGACCGCCTTCTGTGTGGCCGGCCCGAACTCGCCGTCCACGGTGAGCCCGGCCTGCTGCATGGTGTTCAGGTTCTTCTGGAGGGTGCTGACGGCCTTGCCCTTCGAACCCACCCGCAGGATGCCGTCGCCGGAGGGCATCGGTGCGCTGCCCGCCTGGTACGCGGGACGGCCGTAGCCCACGACGCAGGCGGAGCTGCGCCGTCTGCGGAGGAAGGCGTTGGAGGTGTTGCCCTCCAGGGTGGTGATGGTGCGGTTGGCGTGCACCGCCTCGACGATCCCGACGTGGTCGATGGCGCCGATGGAACGGGAGCCGGACCAGTCGAAGAACACGATGTCGCCGGGCCGGATCCCGCCGATGCCGTAGTGCCAGCGGCCCTTCTTCTGGAAGGCGCGGGCGTGGGCGGTAGTGAGAGCGTACTTGCCGCCTATCGCGGAGAGGTTGTCGGAGTGGGCGGCCACGTAGCTGACGGCCATGTCGCACCATGGGCCGGTGAAGCCGTACCACTTGGTGATCGCGTTGCGGTTGGAGCCGGGCGGTTTCTCGGTGGTACCCAGCAGCGAGCGGGCGGTGGCGAGCATTCCTTGGACGTTGCCCATGTCAGAACTCCACGTCTTCGGGGAGGGCCTGGATGTCTCCTGTCACCGCGTCATCGGGGTTCTGGCTGACGCCGCCCTGGTCAGGGTCGACATCGAAGATCCCCGCGCCGCCCACCGGGTAGGGCGGGGTATCCACGGGCTCGGTCATGAGCGTTCCTCCATGTGTGAGGTGTGCGGGGGACGTACGCGTCGCACGGTCGGACAGGGTCGGCCGGACGCCGGGCGGCGTGGCGTGGCAGTGCCGCTGGACCATGGCCGACGCCCCCGAGAAGCTGTCCGGCGTCGGGCCAGGCACCAGGATTTCGCCAACGACGCGACCGATCGACTGGATTCGGTCAGGACCGAACAGGCCCAGGCATCCAAGGCGGTGTTGCTGGCGCCATGTCAGCCCGCGCGGGAGCGGGTGAGAAGTGCTCGCATCGGGGCTTTCCTTCCGTCGGCCGACTGGCCGGGACCATCGCCGGGCATGGATCGAATCGGCCGCGCCGGTTCACTGCCCGGTCGAACCATCCGCGGCAGACACCATCCTGGGAAGAAGACCTGCAGGGAATCTGCAGGGAATCTGCAATCCGCAGGTCCGGCAGGGGAAAGCACACCAACCGGAACGGGTACACATGCCACGAGGCCGCGGTGGAGCCGGTCTACGGGCAGTTCTTCCCGAGGGTCACTCGTACGGGTGTCAGGGACGTTGCCGGCGAACCAGCTGGCTTGCTGGTGCGACACCGATCACGCCAGCCATGACGTCGACGCGCTCAGGCTTGTCATGGGTGAGGAGACCTCACTGCCCCGCGCCTTCCAAGCAGGTGCCGAGCGTCTGATCGGATGACTCACCGACCCTCGCGACGCAGATTTCTGGCGTTCCCAATTGCGGTGGCCGATGTCGGCCTTCTGCTCGTCGGTGAAGGGCGAGTTCTCCAAGAAGGTACGGGCGGCACCGTTGCTGGTGTCGACGTAGGGAAGCCTCCGGGGCGGAAGCCGTAGGTGAAGGGGCAGTCGGCGGAGTACAGCATTCGGTCGGTGCCCATCACCTCGGCGGTCCAGCGCAGGTAACGGGGGCTGTTGGTTCCGCTGCCGGCCACCCGGAAGTGCTTGAAGTAGTCCGCCAGGGGCTGTCGCAGGCCGCCCGACTCGGCGAAGAAGCCGGTGTGATCGAGATAGAACAGCACGACTTCGCCCCAGTGTCCGGCGATCACCTGCAGGCCGGGGAACCGGTCGAAGACCCCCGAGAAGATCATGCGCAGGTACTGGACGCCGAGGTCGTCATACCAACCGAGCCCGGCTCCGGCCAGCAAGGGCCCCATGGGGCCCGGGAGGTCGGAGTAGTACGCGTCGATGACGGGCTGGAGCGGTGTCTGCGGGTGGAAGTGCAGCGGCACCGCCAGCCGAGAAGCGTCGGCACGCCGCCGACCGCGGATCCGGGCAGGTTCCGCTCCCGGGTCCTCCACCCGCGAGCTGCGGATCTACCTGCCGGCCTCACTCTGGGCGCGACTCAGGACCCAGACGCCGTAGGCCTCGTTCGCGGGGTGCAGTTGGTAGGTGCCTGCCCGCAGGTCGACGCGGAGTCCGGCCGCCGAGAGATCCGCCTCGAACTCGGCCGCGGTGTAGGCGCGGGCGTGCGACGGCTGGTCCTGGAGGTGGAAGCCGAGCAGGATCCGGCCGTTCTCGCCGAGCACGGCGCGCATCGCGCGCAGGGCCTCGATCTCGGTGCCCTCGGCCAGGTAGATCATGACGTTGCCGACGCAGACGACCAGGTCGAACGGGCCGTCTTCGGGGCCGAGGCCGAGGATGTCGCGCTTCTCGATCGGCAGGCCGGGGTAGATCTCCCGGGCCTGCCGGACCAGTGTCTCGTCGGGCTCGATCGCGACCACTTCGTGCCCGCGCCGCAGAAGTGCCGAGGTGACCCGGCCCATGCCCGCGCCGGCGTCGAGCACCCGGGCGCCACGCGGCAGGAGCGTGTCGGCGAGTCGGGCTTCACCGTCGATGTCCTCGCCAGCCGAGACGAGATCGGCGAACCGCTTGCCGAAGTTCTCGCTGTTGCCCGCCTCCTGCCAGCGGGTCCGCCGCGTCGCCATCGATATGGGGTCTCCGTGTGCCGGCGTGGTCCTGTTCATGCTCCGCATCCTAGGCCGACAACAACGGCGTCGGTCGTGGCCGCTGGAACGACAGCCTGCAGGCCTGCGGGCCGAGTCGCGGAGATCGGTCACGGTCGACGTGCCGCCCGAGCTCGGACTGAGGCCACCCGGTCCATCAACGCGTCGGCTCATGGATCATGTGCGATCTGACCTGCGAAGGCGACGGTGCCCGGTGCGCAGAAAGGACCTCATAGCGAGAACAACAAGTTTTGCAACCATCGCCACACGCGGCATCCCGGTTGTTGGCCAAGGCGTGACGTTGCATGGCCAGGCGTTCTCTCCTGACCAGCGCGTTTGCCTTATCGCTCGCGTCGCGGCGCACCGTACGGACGGGCCGCGGCTTCGGCTTCGCCTTCTGCCTCGCCGCCGTTCTGGCACACCTGCGCCCTCGCGGCCCGCAGCACTACCCAGGCCAGGTCCACGCCGGGTGGTTCTCGAGGACGAGCTCTTGGTCGTCCTCGCTGTCGGCGTGCTTCGGCCGTGCAGCAGGGACGATGGCGACCGGGAGCGGCCCGGGCAGCAGGACGGGCGCCGTCAGCACGGCCGGGGCGCCGCCGGCCGGCTGCGCGGACGCAGCCTCCGTGCATCGCCTCACCGGGGACCGGATAGTCCCGGGACAACCCTTAGTACTGCAACCGCATCTGGGGTGACTGATGGCACTGTTCGTCGTTGATGTGACTGTGTGCTGATGAGTTGACGGTCGAGCAGGTCGAGTCGTG
>NZ_JBEYHT010000070.1:0-39775 GCF_040635425.1 Streptomyces laurentii
GCACCGAACGGATCGGTGCGGGGCGCGGCGGTGTGTGCGCGTGGGCGGGTACGTCAGGCGGCGGCCGGGACCGCGACCTTCTGGTCGACGTCGACGTCGGCGTCGGCGTCGGCGTCGACCAGCTCGTCGATCGGGGAGCCCGAGGCCGAGTCGTAGGCGGTGTGGTCCAGGATCTTCTCGCGAGCCGCGACGATCACCGGGATCAGCGACTGCCCCGCCACGTTCGTCGCGGTGCGGACCATGTCGAGGATCGGGTCGATCGCCATCAGCAGGCCGACGCCCTCAAGCGGCAGGCCCAGGGTCGACAGCGTCAGGGTCAGCATGACCGTGGCGCCGGTCAGGCCGGCGGTGGCCGCCGAGCCGATGACCGAGACGAACGCGATGAGCAGGTAGTCACGGATGCCGAGCTGGACATCGAAGATCTGCGCGATGAAGATCGCGGAGAGCGCCGGGTAGATCGCGGCGCAGCCGTCCATCTTCGTCGTGGCGCCGAACGGCACCGAGAAGGACGCGTACTCCTTCGGGACGCCGAGGCGCTCGGTGACCCGCTGGGTGACCGGCATGGTGCCGACGGAGGAGCGGGAGACGAAGGCCAGCTGGATGGCGGGCCAGGCGCCCTTGAAGAACTGCAGCGGGTTCAGCTTGGCGACGGTCGCGAGCAGCAGCGGGTAGACGCCGAAGAGGACGAGCGCGCAGCCGATGTAGATGTCGGCGGTGAAGGTGGCGTACTTGCCGATCAGGTCCCAGCCGTAGTCGACGATGGCGCGGCCGATGAGGCCGGCGGTGCCGATCGGGGCGAGGCGGATGACCCACCACAGGGCCTTCTGGAGCAGCTCCAGGACCGACTCGGAGAGGGTGAGGATCGGCTGCGCCTTCGGGCCGAGCTTCAGCGCGGCGATACCGGCGACGGCGGCCATGAAGACGATCTGCAGGACGTTCAGCTCGGTGAACGGCGTGATGACGTCGCTCGGGACGATGCCCGTCAGGAAGTCGATCCAGCTGCCCTGGTGCTCCGGGAGCTTGCCGTCCTTCGGCGTGAGGCCGGTGCCGGCACCCGGGTTGGTGAGCAGGCCGATGGCGAGGCCGATGACGACCGCGATCAGCGAGGTGATCATGAACCAGATCAGGGTCTGGGCGGCCAGCCGGGCCGCGTTGTTGACCTTGCGCAGGTTGCTGATCGAGACCAGGATCGCGAAGAAGACGAGCGGGGCGACGGCCAGCTTGAGCAGCTGGATGAAGATGCCGCCGACCTGGGTCAGGGTCTGCTGGAGCCAGCCGATGTCCTGGCTGCGGGCGAGCCAGCCGAACAGGACACCGAGCACGAGACCGGCGACGATCTGGGCCCAGAACGGGATCTTGGGTATGCGGGACTTCGCCACCGGCGCCTGCGAGGGCGCGGACGAGGACGCGGACACGGACACACTCCACTGGTGCGTATCGGGGAAATACGGGGACGGGGGTGCGGCATTCGCGCGCTCGTCGCGCGAAGCCGCTGCATGACGCCGGGATCGGGGACCCAGGGGCCGGCGATCCGATCGGAGATCAGAGATCAGAGATCAGGGATCGGAGGCCGGAAATCGACGGCCGGCCGGGGGTCGGAGATCAGAGCACGCGGCAACAGACCGCGGACATACAGCGGCACAGGTCGACGTGCAGGCGCGCCACGAGCGGGGTGCTCGCGGCATCACGGAGGCGCACTGCTGTCTTCATGCCGAACACGTTAACACTTGAACTTTGAGATCCTCAAAGCCCTTCTTTGAGAAGGGGAGGGGCCGCACCCGTCCCGCATCGGCGCGAAACCGCCCGCGGAGCGCCGGAAAACGCGGAACACCCCAGGCGGGAGCCCATGGGGCCCCACCCGGGGTGTTCCGGTGAGTGTGAGGAAACTTACGCGCGCCTTACGTCCGTTTCCGTACGCGCGCGTGCGGCGCGAGTGGCGCGCCTGGCGTGCTTACGCCGCGTCCTCGGCGGAACGGTTCGCCTCGAAGCGGCCCTTCGCCCGGTCGACCTTCTGCACGATCTCGACGCTCATCTCGTCGCGCTGCTTGCGCAGCAGCACGAAGCTGAGCGGCGCGGAGACGACCACCGAGAGCACGAGGACCCACAGCATGTTGGAGTCACCGAGACCACGCGGCAGCACTCGCGCGTAGACCAGGCCCCACAGCACGAGGAAGCTGCCGGCGAAGATGCCGAGGCGCATCAGGGTGTAGCGGAGCATGCGAGTTCCTCCCATACCGGACGAGCGTCTTCTCCAGTGAAGCACGCGCGCGTACGGCACCCGGGGGCGGGGGCCTCAAGCGGGCCCCTCGTAAGGAATAATCTCCACCCATGACCCTTACCTTTGAGCTCGATCCGGCCATCGACCCCGCCCTGCGCGACGGTGTCCTCGCCCTCTGGGCGGACGTCTCCAACGCGGGCGGCGCCGTCGGCTACGTCCCGCCCGTCACTCCCGGGGAGATCCGCCCGGCGCTGCTGCGGCACCTGCTGGCGATGGAGGAGGGCGGCACCCGGCTGCTCGTGGGCCGCGACGAGGACGGCGCGATAGCCGCCACCGCCTTCTTCACGTACAACAGCCACCCCCTGATGTCGCACTGGGCGTGGCTGTACACGGTGATGGTGCACCCCCGGTACCAGGGCAAGGGGTACGGACGCGACCTGATGGCCGCGGTCGAGCGGGCGGCCCGGACCGGCGAGGGCTTCGGGCACGTCGAGGCGATCCGGCTCACCTGCCGCGGCGGCCTCGGCCTGGAGAACTTCTACGCGCGGGCCGGCTACAAGGAGGTCGGCCGCGTCCCGGCCGCCATCCGGGTGGCCCCGGGTGACGACCGCGACGACGTCATCATGCTGCTGACGCTGGACTGAGCCCCCGCGCGTACCGGCCGCGGCGTCAGACCCGCATCGGCTGCGGCGACTCGCGGCGGCCGGCGTCCGGGCCCGGGTACTCGCGGATGATCTCGTACCGCGTGTTCCGCTCGACCGGCCGGAAACCGGCGTCCCGGATGAGTTCGAGCAGGTCGTCGCGGGTCAGCTTGTTCGGGGTGCCGTAGTTGTCGGCATCGTGCGTGATCTTGTACTCGACGACCGAGCCGTCCATGTCGTCCGCGCCGTGCTGGAGCGCCAGCTGCGCGGTCTGGACGCCGTGCATCACCCAGAAGACCTTGACGTGCGGGACGTTGTCGAACAGCAGCCGCGAGACCGCGAAGGTCTTCAGGGCCTCGGCGCCGGTGGCCATGGTGGTGCGGGCCTGGAGCCGGTTGCGGATCTTGCCGTCCTTCATGTCCACGAAGTCGTGCTGGTAGCGCAGCGGGATGAAGACCTGGAAGCCGCCGGTCTCGTCCTGCAGCTCACGCAGCCGCAGCACGTGGTCGACGCGGTGACGCGGCTCCTCGATGTGGCCGTACAGCATCGTCGCCGGGGTCTTCAGACCCTTCTCGTGCGCGAGCCGGTGGATCCGGGACCAGTCCTCCCAATGGGTGTTGTGGTCCACGATGTGCTGCCGGACCTCCCAGTCGAAGATCTCGGCGCCGCCGCCGGTCAGCGACTCCAGGCCCGCCTCGATCAGCTCGTCCAGGATGTCGGAGGCCGACAGGCCGGAGATCGTCTCGAAGTGGTGGATCTCGGTGGCGGTGAACGCCTTGAGGGAGACGTCCGGCAGCGCCTTCTTCAGCTCCGAGAGCGAGCGCGGGTAGTAGCGCCAGGGCAGGTTGGGGTGCAGCCCGTTGACGATGTGCAGCTCGGTGAGGTTCTCGCCCTCCATCGCCTTCGCGAGGCGCACGGCCTCCTCGATGCGCATGGTGTACGCGTCCTTCTCGCCCGGCTTGCGCTGGAAGGAGCAGTAGGCGCAGGAGGCGGTGCAGACGTTGGTCATGTTCAGATGCCGGTTGACATTGAAGTGGACCACGTCGCCGTTCTTGCGGGTCCGGACCTCGTGGGCCAGTCCGCCGAGCCAGGCGAGGTCGTCCGACTCGTACAGGGCGATGCCGTCCTCACGGCTCAGCCGCTCGCCGGCGAGGACCTTCTGCTCCAGCTCACGCTTGAGCCCCGCGTCCATACGGCCGCCTCCCACTCTCTTTCCGCAACTCACAGGCCCCCGTCCCGTACTCCATATATACGGGGCGCCTCCACGGGGGCGCCCGAGGGCTCCCCCACGGTACTCCCACCCCGCCGGGCGCCCCGGTCAGACCTCTTCGGGCAGCTCGCCGACGCGGTTCTCCCACTTGGTGGACAGCACGATCGTCGTACGGGTGCGGGAGACGCCCTTCGTGCCGGACAGCCGGCGGATCGTCTTCTCCAGGCCGTCGACGTCGCTGGCGCGGACCTTGAGCATGAAGGAGTCGTCGCCGGCGATGAACCAGCAGTCCTCGATCTCCGCCAGGTCCTTCAGCCGGCGGGCCACGTCCTCGTGGTCGGCGGCGTCGGAGAGCGAGATGCCGATGAGGGCGGTGACACCGAGGCCGAGGGAGGCCGCGTCGACGGTGGCGCGGTATCCGGTGATGACACCGGCGGCCTCAAGACGGTTGATGCGGTCGGTGACGGAGGGGCCGGAGAGCCCGACGAGGCGGCCGAGCTCGGCGTACGAGGCACGGCCGTTCTCGCGCAGAGCCTGGATGAGCTGCCTGTCCACGGCGTCCATAGGAAAAAACCTTCCATTGTCCAGCGATACCGCGAGTATAGGTGTAGAATCTAAGGCATACAGGGGGGACACCCTGTGAATCTGTCAGTGATTTAGAGACAATCTTTCAGGAGTGGTGATCACCGTGTACACGATCGAGATGGCCTACGCCCGCATGCGTGAGCTGCAGGACCTGGCCAACCGCTCGCGTGCCCACCAGCCGGCCAACCACAAGCGTGGCGCGAAGACGAAGACCGCCACGAAGAAGCACTGACGCCGACGCGGGCGCTGACTCAAGCCCCGCACCGAGCGCCGACGCCCCAGGCACCGGCCTCAGCGCCGACGCAAGCGCTGACCCACACGCCGGACCACGCTCCGGCCGGCTCACCACGACGGGCCGGCCGGTCAAGGCGTCAGCCCTCACGGCCTCAGTCCTCACGGGAAGCGGCAGCGGCTCCACCGAGCTCTCCCTCCCACCGGCGGTACAGCTCGTGCGGCACTCCCGCCGCGTCGAGCACCCGCCCCGCGACGAAGTCCACCAGATCCTGGATGTGCGTCGCCCCCGCGTAGAACGCCGGAGAGGCGGGCAGCACCACGGCGCCCGCCTCGTCCAGCGCCACCATGTGCTTCAGCGTCTGTCCGTTCAGCGGGGTCTCCCGCACGGCGACGATCAGCGGACGCCGCTCCTTGAGCGTCACGCTCGCGACCCGCTGGAGCAGATCCTTCGACAGTCCGAGCGCGACCCCGGCCACCGAGGCCGTCGACGCCGGAACGATCAGCATCCCCTTCGCCGGGTACGAGCCGGAGGACGGCCCCGCGGCCAGATCCCCGGCCGCCCAGTACCGCACGTCCGCCTCGGGATCGACGGCGAACGTGTCCGGCTTCCCGTCGGCGCCCCGCGCCAGCCACGTCGCCAGGTCCTCGCGCCAGTGCGCGTCCCGGAAGGCGATCCCCGTCTCGTCGAGCAGCGTCAGCCGCGAGGCCCGCGACACGACGAGGTCGACACTCTCCCCCGCGTCGAGCAGCCCCCGCAGTACGGCGGCGGCGTACGGCGTCCCCGACGCTCCCGACACCCCCACGACCCACGGACGACGCTGCTGCTTGTTCACCGGCTCCACGCCGACGAGCCTATCCGGCCCCGCTTGAGGGTGACGCGTCAGGCTTTGGGGTGGATGGGGAGGGGGGCCGTGTCGATGACGAGCTTCCCGAGCGAGGTCTCGACGCTGACCGTCCCGCCGTACCGGAACGTGTCCCGGCCGAGATGGCCGTCCGGCCCCGGATGCCAGAAGGTCACGCAGTGCTCCTGGTACGGGTCGAAGATCAGGTAGTTGCGGATGCCTCGTCGCGCGTAGGTCCTGCTCTTGACCTCGTGGTCGTTGCGGACGCTGCTCGGCGCGACGACCTCGATCGCCAGCCCGATCAACTCCGGCGAGTAGGCACTCAGGTTCCGGTCCGCCTCCGCGGCCGGGATCACTGCCAGGTCGGGGCAGAACTCGTTGTCGCCGTCGAAGGGAACAGCCACGTCGCTGATGAAGCCCCACTCCGCGGGCAGCTGGGCTTCCAGCTCGTTCCAGACAAGACGAATGGTCCGCGCGTGATGCGGCCTCACGGGACTCGTCATGATGGCGCCCTCGACGATCTCCGTCCGGTACCCGGGGAACATGCCCTCGTACCGGGTGAGCCGTGAGTGCGGGCGCTCGGTCTCCGCCTCCGAGAGGGTCCCGTCGGCCTCCCTGTCCATGCACTCGACGGTAGGCCACACGTGGTAGGCCGCACGCCAGCTACACGCTCAGCCCCCGCGCCACGAGATCCAGCAGCGCGCACACGAACAGGGCGATGCCGATGAAGCCGTTGACGGAGAAGAACGCGCGGTTCAGACGGGACAGGTCGTGCGGCCGTACGATCGCGTGCTCGTAGCAGAACGCGGCCGCCACGATCAGCAGGCCGCCCCAGAAGAACGCGCCCGCGTCCGTGGCCAGCGCGTACCAGACCAGCAGGGCCGTGGTCACGACGGCGGTGACCCGCGCGCCCCACAGCGCCGCCGGGATGCCGAAGCGCGCCGGGACGGACTTCACTCCGTGCGCGCGGTCCGCCTGGACGTCCTGGCAGCCGAAGATCAGGTCGAAGCCGCCGATCCAGACGCCGACCGCGACACCGAGGATCGCCGCGTCCCAGGACCACTCCCCCGTCACCGCGAGCCACGCGCCGACCGGACCGATGGCCTGGGCGAGGCCGAGGATGGCGTGCGGGAAGTTCGTGAACCGCTTGCCGTACGGGTAGACCACCATCGGTACGACGGCGACCGGCGCGAGCATCAGGCACAGCGGGTTGAGCAGCGCCGCCGACCCGAGGAACACCGCGAGGGCGATCCCGGCCCCGGTCCACGCCGACCGCACCGACACCGCGCCGGTCACCAGCTCGCGGTTCGCGGTGCGCGGGTTACGCGCGTCGATCTCCCGGTCGATGATCCGGTTGCAGGCCATGGCGAAGGTCCGCAGACCCACCATGCACACCGTGACCAGGAGCAGCGTCCACCAGTGGACCGACTGGTCCAGCTGGTACATGGCGGTGAGCGAGGCGATGTACGCGAAGGGCAGCGCGAAGATCGAGTGCTCGATCATCACGAGGCGCAGGAAGGCTTTCGTGCGCCCGGGGCGTGCGCCCGGGACTGCGGCCGTGGTCACAGCCCGTACTCCTTCCAGCGGCGGTCCACCAGGGCCGCCGTCGCCGGATCCGACTCGACCATGTCGGGCCAGCCTCCGTCGCGGGTGTAGCCCTCCTCGGGCAGCTTCTTCGTCGCGTCGATGCCCGCCTTGCCGCCCCAGAACTGCTGGTAGGAGGCGTGGTCGAGGTGGTCGACGGGGCCTTCGACGACGGTGAGGTCGCGGGCGTAGTCGGTGTTGCCGAGGGCGCGCCAGGAGACCTCGTGGAGGTCGTGGACGTCGCAGTCCTTGTCGACGACGATGATCAGCTTGGTCAGCGACATCATGTGCGCGCCCCAGATGGCGTGCATGACCTTCTGCGCGTGCTTCGGGTACTTCTTGTCGATCGAGACGATCGCGCAGTTGTGGAAGCCGCCCGACTCCGGCAGGTGGTAGTCGACGATGTCCGGCACGATGATCTTGAGCAGGGGCAGGAAGAAACGTTCCGTGGCCCGCCCCAGCGGCCCGTCCTCGGTCGGCGGCCGGCCGACCACGATCGACTGGAGCAGCGGACGCTTCCGCATCGTCACACAGTCGATCTTCAGTGCGGGGAACGGTTCCTGCGGCGTGTAGAAGCCGGTGTGGTCGCCGAACGGACCCTCCGGCAGCATCTCGCCGGGCTCCAGCCAGCCCTCGATCACGACCTCGGCCTGCGCCGGGACCTGCAGCGGGACGGTCTTGCAGTCGACCATCTCGATCCGCTTGCCCTGCACGAAGCCGGCGAACAGGTACTCGTCGATGTCGCCGGGCAGCGGCGCGGTCGACGCGTACGTGACGGCCGGCGGGCAGCCGAAGGCGATCGCGACCGGCAGCCGCTCACCGCGCTCCGCCGCCACCGCGTAGTGGTTGCGGCTGTCCTTGTGGATCTGCCAGTGCATGCCGATGGTGCGCTTGTCGTGGCGCTGGAGGCGGTAGAGACCGAGGTTGCGCACGCCGGTCTCGGGGTGCTTGGTGTGGGTGAGGCCCAGGTTGAAGAAGGAGCCGCCGTCCTTGGGCCAGGTGAACAGCGCCGGCAGCTGGTCGAGGTCGACGTCGTCGCCGGTGAGGACGACCTCGTGGACCGGGGCGTTCTCCGTCTTCACCTTCTTCGGCGGCACGTGGACCATCGAGCCCAGCTTCCCGAACGCCTCGCGGACGCCGACGAAACCGTGCGGCAGTTCCGGCTTCAGCAGGCCGCCGATCTTCTCGCTGATCTCGCCGTACGACTTCAGGCCGAGGGCCTTCAGCAGCCGGCGGTCCGTCCCGAAGACGTTCATCGCGAGCGGCATCGCGGAGCCCTTGACGTTCTCGAAGAGAAGGGCCGGGCCGCCTGCCTTGTTCACCCGGTCGACGATCTCCCCGACCTCCAGGTACGGGTCGACTTCGGCCTTGATGCGCTTGAGGTCGCCTTCGCGCTCGAGCGCCCTGAGCAGCGAGCGGAGATCGTCGTAAGCCATAGGGGCAAGTATCCGCCACCGGCTACGCTGGGCCCTTCACCGGGGCCGCGCAGCGCGTCCCGCCCACACTCTCCAGGCGTCTCCAGGGGGCTGTTCCACATGCTCAGGGCACTGATGTACCTCTTGCCTCTGGCGCTGCTGATCTATGCCTTCATCGACTGCCTGAACACCCCCGAAGAAGAGGTCAGGCACCTGCCCAAGGTCGTCTGGGTCATCATCATCCTGCTCGTCTGGATCGCCGGGCCCATCGTGTGGCTCGCCGCCGGAAAGACGCGCCGCGCTCTCCCGAACGGCCCCGGCGACGCCCGCCGGGAACGGGAATGGGTCGCCCCCGACGACAACCCGGAGTTCCTGGCCTCGCTGCGTGAGGAGAACAAGCGCGAGGAGAACCGGAAGGACGAGTCGCTCCTGAAGGACTGGGAGGCCGACCTGCGCCGTCGCGAGGACGAGCTGCGCCGCCGCGAGGACGAGGGCGACCGGCCGCGCGACGAGGACGGCACGAAGTCGTGACGCGGGTCCCCGGATCGCCGGCATGGAACTGAAGCTGCTCGTCACCTTCGAGAAGGTGGCCACGGTCCTGTCCTTCACCCGGGCCGCCGCCGAGCTGTCATATGCCCAGTCCAGCGTCACCGCCCAGATCCGGTCCCTGGAGACCGACCTCTGCACCGAACTCTTCGAACGCCTCGGCTCGCGCATATGCCTCACCGAGGCCGGCAAGCGGCTGCTCCCGTACGCCCGTCAGATCATCGCGCTCCACGGCGAGGCGCGGGCGGCCGTCACCGGCCGAGGCGGCTCCGGCGAGCCCTCGGGGATGATCATGATCGGCACCATGGAGTCCCTGACCTCCTACCGGCTGCCGCCACTGCTCGAACTCTTCCACCACCGCTACCCGGGCGTCCGGCTCTCCCTGCGGCCCACTCTCGGCGACGCGACCCGGCGGGCGCTGCGCGAGGGCACGTACGACATCGGGCTGCTGATGGAACCGGACACGGCACACGAGGGCCTGGACAGCGAGGTGCTGTGCGAGGAGCCGCTGATCCTGGTGAGCGGGCCGGCGCATCCGCTGGCCGGGCGGACCCGGCTCACGACGGCGGACTTGGCGGCGGCCGCGCTGGTCGGCACGGAGCCGGGATGTCCCTACCGGGATCTGTTCGAAGCGGAGCTGCGGCCGTGCGGTCCGCCCGTCTTCACGGAGTACGGCACGATCGAGGCGACCAAGCGGGGCGTGGCGGCCGGGCTCGGGATCGCGCTGCTGCCCCGGATCGCCGTCGGCACGGAGCTGGCGTCCGGGGAACTGATGGCGCTGGACTGGGAACCGCCGTTCACACTGTTCACGCAGATCGCGTGGCGGCGGGGGAAGCGGCTGCCGGCGCATGTCCTTCTGTTCGTGGAGCAGGCGCGGCGGCTCGCGCGGGAGCAGGCTTCGCCAGGGTCACCCTGAGGCTGGCGAGCACGATCAGCGGGACGCCGAGCGCCTGGACGAGGCCGATGTGGTGCCCGTACACCTCCCAGTCGACGACCATCGCGACGGCCGGGTAGGTGAAAGCGAGGACGGCGATGCGGGCGGTGGGCAGCTTGGCGTACGCCGCGTACATCAGCACGTACATCACCCCGGTGTGGATCAGCCCGAGCCCGGCCAGCCAGCCCCAGCCGGCACCGAGCCGGGCCGCCTCGCCGAAGTCGGCGAAGGGCAGGAGCAGCGGGATGCCGACGGTGACCTGGACGAGCGCGATGAGGTGCGGCCGGACGCCGCTGATCCGCTTGGTGACGATCGTCGCCAGCGCGTAGAGCACCGCCGCGGCGAGCGCGAAGCCGAGCCCCTTGAGCGACGCGGTGTCCCCGGGCCGCACCCCGGACACCAGCACGAGCCCGGCGAACGCGACCGCGAGCCAGCCCACCTTCGCCGCCCCTATCCGCTCACGGAGCACGAGCGCGCCGAGGAGGACGAGGAAGAAGGGCTGGGTGTGGTAGACGACGGTGGCGAACGAGATCGAGGTGGCCTCGTACGCCTCGAACAGGAACACCCAGTTGAAGACGATGAACACGCCGCCGAGCGCGGCGAGTCCGAACGTCCGCGGGGTGAGCCCGTGCCCGGTGAGGAAGCCACGGACGAGGCTGTACGCCCCGAGCGCGACGGCACCGAACACGCAGCGGAAGAACACGACGGTGAACGGGGAGGCACCGGACTCCACGACGAACACCCCGAGGGTGCCGGACAGCACCATGGCCAGGGTGAGTTCGAGGGTCCCGCGCGCTTCGATTCCGAGCCGATTTCTCATGCCGCCGACGCTACGAGCGGACCCGGGACCCGGTCCACGAGCGACCGGAGCGTCCTGCCGATGCCCCCATCGGCGTGACCGATGCAGCCCTACCCGAGCCGGTCGCCGAAGAAACGCGCCCCTGGCCGCCTCTCCCGCGCAACCTGACGCAATCCGGCCCCAAGCTCTCATGCGGTCACGCACTCTGGAGCTCCAACTACGAGTGGCGGGAGAATGTCCGTCTGCAAGTAGCGGCTGGTAAACGCTTCGAGCGCGTGCGCTTGGTCGACGAACCGCTCACCGAAGGCCAGGCATTTCTTCTCACCTCCGGCCTCGGGAACGTCGCGGCCGGCGAGGACATCCGTGTCCTCACCAGGGCCGAGGCCGAAGAACTGGAGTTGCCGGAGTGGGACTTCTGGCTCTTCGACTCACGCACGCTGGTGCGCATGCACATCGATGAGACCGACACCACTGTCGGCGTCGAACTCATCGAAGATCCGGAGGCGGTGCTCGCCGTCTGCCAGGCACGGGATGCCGCCCTGGCGGCCGCCACACCCTCTGCCGATGTGTGGGCCCGGGTACGGTCCACTGTGTGAGCACGGATTTCCAGTGTGGCCGGGAAGCCCTCGGCGCGCGGCTCTCGGAGTTGCGTGCCGAGACCGGTCTCTCCGGCAAGGACTTCGCGGCGCGCCTCGGCTGGCCCGCCTCGAAGGTGTCTCGGCTCCAAGCCGGCAAGCAGACCCCTAAGGTCGCCGACCTGGAGGCCTGGGCCACTGCTGCCGAGCAGCCTGCCTCACTGCCCGATCTGGTCGCCCGCCTTCGCGGGCTGGAGTCCCAGCAACGGCACTGGCGCCGCCAGCTCACGGCCGGCCACACGCCTGTTCAAGACCGGTACGTCGTCGAGTATCGACGTACCTCAACCCTGCGCGGCTACGAGGCCACCGTCATCCCTGGCCTCTTCCAGACCCCGGATTACGCCCGCCACCTCCTGGTCCAAAACGCCGACCTGATGCGCTCGATGCGCGACACCGAGGCCGCCGTGCAGGCTCGGATGCGACGCCAAGAGGTGCTGTACGAGCCCGGCCGGTTGTTTCGGATCCTTGTGTGGGAGGCCGCGCTGTACGCGCATGTGGGCAACCGCGATGTCATGGCCGGACAACTGGACCGGCTCGTCGGCCTCATCGGCATGCCGACAGTGGAACTCGGCATCGTGCCCCTCGGCGCTCCGATGGGCATCACTCCGAAGCACGGGTTCTGGATCTTCGACGAAAGCCGCGTGATCGTCGAGACGATCAACACCGAGTACCAGTACGCCAATGACGATGTCCCTCTGTACGGAAGAGTGTGGGACAAGCTCGCCGACGCCGCCGCTTCCGGCCCCAAAGCCCATCGGCTCATCGCCCGCGCGCGAGGGACGATTGCCGCAACCTGAGCGCCTGCCGCCAACCGCTTCCCATCTCTCGCAATCCTGCGCAATCGCCTCACAGATACCCAATTGGGCCGCCTACCGTCCTGGTCATGGTCAGGGAGACGAACGGACTCGCTGCGGTCGAGCCGCCGCGGATCGGGACGTTGACGCAGCGGCAGCAGCGGGGGCAGGACTGTGTCTGGTGTGGCGTGACCTTGGCGGCGGGCGCGGTGGTCGATCTGGGGCCGAGGCGGCTTCGGCTCGGTGACTGGACGCCGCAGTGGTTTCCCCGGGCGTGCCTGAGGCACCCGGAAGGGCCGGCGCGATGAGGACGGGCACACCGACGCCGCCGAGTGCGTGCGGAATAGACACCGCCCCTGACCAGGGCGCCGCTCCCGGGCCTGCTCGTGGCCGGGCGGGCCGGGCGGCATTCCTTGGGCTCCCGTCGGGGGCCCGCGCAGGACGGCGGGCGGGTGGGCCGCGCGCCGGGTACGCGTTCAAGGAGGATCGCATGACCGCGACCGCGCTTGAAGTCCGTCACGGCCGGGATCTGGTCGAGCCGCCGCTGTTCCAGCGGCTCGCCGCGTTCTGTGCCGCCGAGTACGAGATGGAACCGCCCCTGGCCGAGGCGGTCATGGACCAGGGCCTCGCCTTCCTGTGGACGATGGGCAGCACCGGCAAGGGCGACGTGATGGCACCCAGCCGCCAGGTCGATCCGGCCTGGCACACGTTCATGCTGCACAGCCAGGAGTACGCCGAGTGGTGCGAGGCGCACTTCGGCCGCTTCCTCCACCACGCCCCCAACAGCAAGATCCGCAGCCCCGGCCTGATGCTCGACGTCACCGAGCTGATCCGCCAGGCCGGCTTCGCCGTCGACAAGAAGCTGTGGGGCACGGCCGCCGAGTGCAACGAGCCCGCTTGCTGCGGCGACGGCCCCTGCTGCTGACCCCGCTCCCCGTCCCGGCCCACGCTCGGGCCGGGACGGGCCTCACCGAAGACCAAGGACCGAGGTCCGGACCCATGCACGTCGTCGACAGCGCGCGCGTCACCGTCTTCCACATGTTCGGCGAACTCCTCGCCTACACCACCCACTCCGACACACCCGCCCGGTACGGCGAGATCGGCATCGTCGCCGTCCTCGACCCTCAGATCTCCCCGGGTGTCCTGTGGGCCCTCGCCGTCCAGAACTGCCGCCCACGCGACCACACCGAACAGCACGCCCAATGGATCACCAGCCAGGCCCTCCGCGCCCGCGTCACCGGTGCGGGCCGCCTTGCCGAACTTCGCGACGAGAAAGTGGAGTTCCAGACGTACAAGGAACACCGCTTCGCGGCGCTCTACGGCAATCACGAGACTCTGCGCACCGGCACCCTGTACGTCATCGGCCTCGACCTCACCCCCTTCCGGGCGCGGGCCGAGGCCGAGAGGCGCTACTGAACGGAGATCGACCGCCCGTGGCAGACACATCCGCAGACGAGGTACCGGACTCCGGGTACGCCGCTGTCGCGGGCGACGCCGTCCCGGCAGTGGTCATGGCGGCCGACCACACAACGCGGGGAGCGGAACTCCGGTTCCTCCAGGGCGGGTTCACTCAGCCCCATGAGCGCGTGGGTGAGGAGCGAGACGGTCACCGCGTCGGCGAGCTCGGGTGTCACCCACCAGGCGTCCCCCGCCCGGTCGCGGTGCGAGCCGCTGTGTCCCGGGGCGAGCACGCACACCGAGCCCGCGCACACCGGCCGCATCACCTCGACGACGGCGATGTCGGGCCGCCGCGCCCCACAGCGGCTCACCGGGCACAACCGGCGGGAAGAGCGGGAAGAGCATGGATGTTCCGACGGTCGACATCGACTCCGACCGTGGCCAGCCACAACTCCCGTCGCCGCCTGCGCTGGGCCGCCAGGTAGGGACGTTCGAGCGGGGAACGGGCTCCGTCGAGGATCGTCGTCTGCTCGGCCGCGTACGGAGAGCGGCGGACGGCCGGTCGCGTACGGAGGCGGGTGCGGCAATGCCGCCGGGCCACGCGGGTGGAGGGCGTCGGGCTCGGGCGGTGCCGCCCCGTGGGTGGCAGGGACAGCATCAGCAGCCAGAGAAGCGCGGGAATCAAGGCCCGGCCCAGAACACGCGCGATAGGGTTCGCACGTCATCAACTCCGTGAGTAGTTGGTGGCCATGCCCCGGGACCGTTCGCGCGATCGCCGGGGTCTTCCATGCCCTCAACGTAGTGCGTGCTACACCGTGCTACATCACTGTGTAGCTAGAGTCATCCGTACGTGTACTTGTGTGACTATCTATCGTGTACGTATGAGCCTTGACCCGCAGTCGGGACGTCCGCTGTACATGCAACTGGCCGACGTCATCGCAGCGAAGATCGAGACCGGGGAGTTCGCTCCCGACCGGATGATCCCCACCCCGGGCCGCTTGTCCGAGGAGTACGGGATCGCCGTACTGACCGCGCGGCGCGCCATGCGGGAACTCCGGGAACGTGGGCTGATCTTCACCGTGCCGGGCAAGGGCTCGTACGTCACCCCGGCCTGACAGCGGCTCCCGCCTGCGCCGAGGCCGGCCACACCCCCGGGGGCGTGGCCGGCCTGGTGTCCCGCGCGTTGGGGATCAGCCGGGCATGTCGCCGGTGTAGCGGTAGATGTTGCCCGCCGAGTTCACGCCCCACACCGTGCCGTCCACCCCCGCCCCGATGTCCGACAGCCCGCCCGGGATCTGCACCCACGGGTTGCCGTCGTTGTTGGTGAAGCGGTAGATGTTCCCGGCCGAGTTCACACCCCACACGTTGGTCCGCGACCCGGCCGAGATCGCCGTGAGTCCGCCGCTGATCTGTTTCCAGGTGCTGCTTCCCTGGTCGCCGGTGTAGCGGTAGATGTTCCCGGCGGAGTTCACACCCCACACCGTGCCGTCCGCCGCCGCCCCGATGTCCGTCAGCGCGCCCGGGATCTGCACCCAGGGGCTGGCGTCGTTGTTCGTGTAACGGTAGATGTTCCCCGCCGAGTTGACGCCCCACACGTTGGTCCGGGACCCCGCCGAGATGCGGACCAGCGCGCCGGGGATCTGCTTCCAGGTGCCGCTGTCCTGGTCGCCGGTGTAGCGGTAGATGTTCCCGGCCGAGTTCACACCCCACACCGTGCCGTCCGCCGCCGCCCCGATGTCCGACAGCCCGCCCGGGATCTGCACCCAGGGACTGGCGTCGTTGTTCGTGTAACGGTAGATGCTCCCCGCCGAGTTGACGCCCCACACGTTGGTCCTGGACCCTGCCGAGATCCGGACGAGCGCACCGCTGATCTGCTTCCAGTCGGCCATTTCGCCGGCTCCTTCCGCCTGGGATTGCTGTACGGGGAAGCTCCCGCGCCGGACCGACCGGCACTCCCCGCACCTCTGCGACATGATCGTGATTTTGTCCGGAAAGGAGCGTTTACCGGAGAGGGTGCGCGTCCAGGACGGACATGTGCGGCTCGGCGACGCACCCAAGGGTGGCTGGAACGGAGGTCCCGACTGTGGGTGACACGCGGCCGCCGCGTTGACCCGCCGCAGCCCGGGAGACCGGCGCGCGATTCCCTCCGTAAACACCCGTCCGATTCCAACTCACCGTCTATATCCTGGATTTGGGATGGGGCGAGACGCGTCTCGTGGGATGCGGGGGATGGTGAATGGACAGGGACCTGTACGGCCGGGAGGCGGTGTTCCACCGCACCGGGCTCGCCGCGCGGCTGATCGGGCTGGACCCGGAGCGGCTCTCCGGGGTGCGGTACGAGCATGGGGAGGATCCGCCGGTCGTCGTGTTCACCGGCGGGCGCGGGATGGGCAAGACCGCGCTGCTCAAACAGCTGCGCAACGCCTACAAAGGCGCCACCCCGCTCGCCCTGATCGACTGCGCGCGCGTCGAGCCGCCCGCCGACCACGGCCGCGGCTGGACCGAACGCACCGGCGCGCTCGCCGAGTTGGCCGTCCAGCTGGCGCCGAAGGTGACCGGCGCGAAGCAGATCGAGTTCCCGCGGCTGTCGCTCGGCCTGGTCGCCGTCGCGTCGATCAGCTGGACGCAGGAGGACGAGGAGCGCGCGCAGCGCGATCTCCAGCGGCTGGGCCCGGTGCTGTCCACGGTCGACGCGGCCAAGGGCGCGGCGACGAACTGGGTCGCCAAGGTCCTCACCAAACTCGCCGCGACCTTCGCCGAGAGCGCCGTCCCGCTCGCCGGGCTGCTCGCGGAAGCGACCGTGGAGACGGTCCTGGAAGAGGTGTTCGGGCGGGTCCAGAAGAAGTCGGAGAGCTGGTACGGGAGTTACCGCAACGCGGGCGGGCGCGGCAAGGCCGGTCTGCAGCAGCTCGCCATCGACTTCGAGCAGGGCGGCCGGCGCCGCCAGGAAGCCGAGGACTTCCTCGTCGGCGCGCTGATCGAGGACCTCGGCCAGGCCTACCGCGGCCTCACCAAGGCCGGCACCCGGCGCGGCCGCCCCGTCCTGCTCCTCGACAACGCCCACGGCGAGCTCGGCCGCCGGCTCATCGAGCCGATCCTGCGCGCCCGCGACAACGGCCGCCGCGACAAGGTCGTCGTGTTCGCCGTGTCCCGGGTCCACGAGCACGAGGGCATGCGGCGCGCGCACCGTGTACGGCTGCCCGAGACCGCGCACCGGGCGCCCGCCCCGCGCGGCGACGACGTCACCTCCGGCATCCTCGCCGTCGCCCTCACCCCGCTGTCCCCGGCGCAGGCGCAGGCCGCCTTCGACCGCCTCGACCCGTCCGGGCTCACCCCCGCCGACCTGGCCCGCGGCGTCCACCGGCTCACCGGCGGCCGCCCGCTCGGCGTCACGCTGCTCGGGCAGGCCGCCGCCGAGGCGCCCCGCGCCGAGCGCGGCGCGCTCACCCCGGGCGCGCTGCTCGACCTGGACGTCGAACTGCGCGAGGACGCCCTCCCGGTACCGGTCGCCCCGGCGCTGCTCACCGCGCTGCTGCCGCAGCCGCGCCTGGAGCCGTTCACCGTGCTGGCCGCCGCGCACGACGAGGAGTCCGCGCGGCTGCTCGCCCGCACCCGGCTGCACACCGAGTCCCGGGACGGCGACATGGCGCTGCGCGTACGGGACCAACTGCGCGCCGAGGACTGGGCGGAGGGCCCCGAGCACTTCGTCGCCGACCCGCTGCTGCGCGCCCTGCTCCTGCACCGGCTGCGCTTCGGCGACGGCGACCATCCGCGGCACTCCGCCTGGCGGGCCGTCCACGAGACCCTGCACCGGCACTACGACCGCGACGAGCAGCGCCCGTACCGGCTGTTCCACGAGCTCGCCCTGGGCCGGGTCGACGACGCGGTCGCCCATCTGCGGACCACCTTCCCCGAGCCCGACGTGATCGGCTGGCTCGGCCGGCTCCGCTTCATCGCCTCGGCCCCGTACCCGCGCGCCGCGGCCCGCCCCTCCGGGCCCGACCCGCGCCGGGCCGCCGCGCTCGGCCGCGAGGCCACGGACACCCTGGACGCGCTGCCCGCCGGACTGGACGCGGACTCGCTCGCGCTGCACCTGTCCGTACGCCGGCTGCTGCACGCCCTGTGGCTGCTCACCGATCCCCTCGCCCTGCCCGACGGCGAGGTGACCGAGAAACTGGCGCACGAGCTGCGCCAGCTTTCCGGCCGTCATCTGACGGGCAACAGCCCCCTGTGGGACGCGGCCACCCATTGGCCGCGGGACATTCACGCCTGGCGTCGGCCGACGCTGCCGCCGGGCCGCGAGGACGGAGTCTGAGGCGATGGCCAGCCGACTGCGCAACCGCTATCTCTTCACCCCGCGGCAGAAACTCCTCGCCGCGCTGGTCGCCCTGCTCCTGGTCGGCGTGCCGCTCGGCTGGGGCATCAAGAAGTGGACCACCCCCGAGGACCGTTCCTGCGCGCCGGGTGTCGAACGCCCGCAGGGCTCCGCCGAGTGCATCGGCGTCAACGGCACCGGCCACGCCTTCGGGGTGGCCGATCTCGCCGAGATCACCGAGCTCATCGGTCAGGAGAACGCCACGCTCAAGGACGGGAAGTACGTCACCGTCGCCATCCTGCTCCCGCTCACCTCCACCGACCCCGGCATGCGGACCAAGGTGCTGCACGAGCTCCAGGGCGCCTACGCCCGGCAGTACTGGGAGAACCACGAGGCCAACGACCGGACCCCGAAGATCCGCCTCACCCTCGCCAACACCGGCAAGAACAACGCCCATTGGCAGAGCGTGGTCGAGCAGCTGAAGAACATGACCGGCGCCCCCGACCGACTGCGCGCGGTCAGCGGCGTCGCCACCTCCTCCCCCGAGATCCGGGACTCCGTCGCCGCCCTCACCCAGGCGAAGATCGCCGTCGTCGGCACCACCATCACCGCCGACGACATCGCCAACAGCGCCGAACACAACAACTTCCCCGGCCTCGCCCGGGTCTCCCCCACCAACAGCGACGAGGCCAAGGCACTCGCGCTGCGCAAGGTGGACGCGAGCAAGGCGCTGATCGTCGAGGACACCCGTACCGGCGACCACTACACCGACACCCTCAAGGCCGCCTTCGCCTCCGCCCTCAAGGGACGCACCCCCTACGAGCCGGCGGTGTTCACCTCGCCCGCCGACCCCACTGAGGAAGGCACCACCTCCAACATCTTCAACAAGATCGCCTCCCGGGTCTGCGAGACCCAGTCCCAGACGGTCTTCTTCGCCGGCCGCCACACCCAGCTGCGCCAGTTCATCAACGAGCTGGGCGAACGCGGCTGCGCCGCCCGCTCCTCCGTCACCGTCCTCACCGGCGACGAGGGCTCCTACCTGGGCGCCGACCCCAAGCTCGACCGCAAGGCGCTCGACGCCCGGCTCACCGTCCGTTACGCGGCGCTCGCGCACCCCGACGCCTGGCGGGCCGCGGCGAACCCGTCGGTGCCGAAGACCGGCGGCTCCGAAGCCGACTACGACACGTTCCTGGAGGCCGTCTCCCACGCCTCCAAGAAGCCGGTGCCGCTCGCCGACGGGCAGGCGATCATCTCGTACGACGCGATGGCGACGGCCGTGCACGCCATCCGCGAGGCCGCCCAGGGCAAGCCGTACCCGGAGCTCGCCGACGTCGGCCAGCAGTGGCCGCAGGTCACGGGCGCGCTGCAGCGGGTGAACGGCGCGAGCGGCTGGATCTGTCTCGACAACTACGGCAACCCGTTCAACAAGGCGGTGCCGATCGTGGAGCTGACCTCGCAGGGGACCCAGCGGTTCGTCTCCATCGCCTGGCCGGAGGGCGCCCCGCCCACGCAGAACTGCCTGAAGCCGAACCGCCCGTAGGAAGGTCACGACCTACGGGTCTACGGGTCTACGGGTCTACGGTTCCCATACGGGCCAGAGGGCCTCGTCCCGGGCGTACGCCTCGCGCAGCTCGCGCCGGTGTGCGCCCGGCGTACGTTCCACGCTCTGTCCGTCCAGCGCGCCGGCCAGCCGCTCCAGGTGGTCGTGCCAGTCGGCCAGCCGGTCGAGCCGTTCCTCGCGGGTGCCGCGGAACTCCGCCGTGAAACGCAGGACGGCCGACCCGGTCGCGTCGTCCGGGCCCGGTTCCAGATGGAACCGGATCCGTCCGTGCGGCAGGTCGGCCGTCTCAGCCGTACCCGTACCCGTGCCCGAATCCGGGCCGGGCGGGTCGATCGTGTACTCGGCGACGTACTCGGGGTCCCAGGCGGTCACCCGGCCCCCGGCGGCCTCGGCCCCGTCCGGCCGGCGGAAGGTGACCCGCCCGCCGAGCCGGGGCTCCAGCGGATCCGCCCCGTACAGCCACCGGGCCAGGCCCTCGGGCGTGGCGACCGCGTGCCAGACGCGCCCCATCGGGTGCGGGAGCCCGGCCACGTACCGCAGCAGATGGCGGTCGATGTCGTGGGTCTCGCTCCGGCCCCGGGGTATCTCGGTCATACCTCCAGCGTGGCCCCGGCGGGCGCGGTCCGCCCGCTCGGAGCCACGGCCGGAGCCACGGCCGGAGCCACGGCCGGAGCCACGGCGGCGGAACCCGGGATCAGACGCCCGCGTACGAGTGCATGCTGTTGACGAAGATGTTCACGCCGTAGAAGTTGAACAGGTAGGTGACGAAGGCGACGAGCGCGATGTACGCCGCCTTGCGGCCCTTCCAGCCCGCCGTGGCGCGCGCGTGCAGGTACGCGGCGTAGGCGACCCAGGTGATGAAGGACCAGACCTCCTTGGCGTCCCAGCCCCAGTAGCGGCCCCACGCCTCGCCGGCCCAGATCGCGCCCGCGATGATCGTGAAGGTCCACAGCGGGAAGAACGCGGCGATGACCCGGTACGCGAACTTGTCGAGCGTCGCGGCGGCCGGCAGCCGCTCCAGGACGGAGCGGGCGAAGGCACTCGGGTCGCCGCCGTTCGCGAGCTTGTTCTCGTACGAGTCGCGGAACAGGTACAGCAGGGTCGCGACGGCGCCGAGGTAGAAGACGGAGCCGCAGACGATCGCGGTGGAGACGTGGATCCACAGCCAGTACGAGTGCAGCGCCGGGACCAGCTGTTCGCTCTCCGTGTAGAGCACGGTGGTCGCGAGGCCGAGGACCAGCAGGACCGTCGTGACCAGCGGCAGACCGATCCAGCGGACGTTCTTCCTCGCGATGAGGAAGATGAGGTACGCGACGACCACCACGGTGGAGAGGGTGATCGAGAACTCGTACATGTTGCCCCAGGGGGCCCGCTCCACCGACATCGCGCGGGTGAGCACGCCGCCGGCCTCCAGGAGGGCGGCGAGGGCGGTCAGCGAGATGGCCATGCGCCCGTACAGGTCGCCCTTGACGGTGCCGCCGGCCGCGCCGGGGCCGTCCGGGACGTCGCGGGCGCCGACCGCGGAGCGGGTGACGACCTTCGGCCGGTCGAGCACGGCGGTGCCGCCGCCGGCCTTCTTGACCTGCACGGTCACGGCCGGGGCGGCGGCCGCGGCGGTCTTCGCGTCACCGGTGAGCGCGGCGGCGGTCCGGCCGACCTTGCTGCGGCTGCCGAACACCCACTCGGCGATATGGGCCAGGAAGGCCAGTGTGTAGACGGCCATCGAGGAGTAGACGAGATAGTTGCTCATCTGCGCCAGGCCCTCGTTGGTCGCGGCGGCGAGGATCACTTGTCAGCCTCTCCAGCTTTGGCAGGTTCTGCTGCGGCTTCGGCAGTGGTGGATGCGGAGTCCGGGACGTCCGGCTCCGAGGGGGCCGGAGTGGAGGCGGCCGGGGCGGCCTTCCCGGCGTCCGATTCGGCGGCAGCCGGGGCAGCGGCCTCCGAGGCGGCCGACTTCGCCGAGGCCGACTTCACGTCGTCCGGCTTGGCGGTCGGCTTCGAGGCGTCCGGCTTGGCGGCCACCTTCGCGTTCGGCTTCGAGGCGTCCGGCTTGGCGGCCACCTTCGCGTTCGGCTTCGAGGTGCCCGGCTTCGCGGCCTCGGTGTCCGAGGCCGCGGTGGCCTCGGTCGCCTCGGTCTCCGGCACCGCGGGCGCCTGGGCGTGGATCGTGGCGGCCAGTTCGCCCAGTTCCTCGGGCAGCCTGGCCGACTCGCTGCGGCCCAGACCGGCCATCTCGACGACGGTGACACCGTCCGCGCCCCGTACCGCCCGGACCCAGACCCGGCGGCGCTGGATGAACAGCGACCCGGCGAGACCGGCGATGGCGGCGAGCGCGCCCGTGAGGGCGAGGCCTTGGCCCGGCTGTTCGGTGATCTGGAAGCTCGCCCACTCCTTGATGTCCTTCTCGAAGGTCACCGAGCCGGCGCCGTTCGGGAGGGTCATGGTCTCGCCCGGCAGCAGGCGCTGGGCCTTGCCGGTGCCGCCCTTGACCTCGAACTGCTTCATCTTCGACGTGTCCAGCTGGTACACGTTCTGCGGCAGGCCGGAGTCGACGCGCAGGTCGCCGTGGAAACCGGTGAGCGCCATGACGGGGAAGTCCAGCGCCGGGAACTGGGACATCATCGTGCCCTTGCCGGCGCCCGCGAAGGTCGGCACGAAGAAGGCCTGGAAACCGAGCTGCTCGCGCTTGCCGTCCTTGTCGCGGTAGCCGTCCATCACCTTGACCGCCCCGGTCGAGGTGATGTTGTTGTCGATCGGCAGCAGCGGTACGGCCTTGCTCATGACGACCTTGCCGCGGCCGTCGCGGACGGTGATCACGGGCGCGTAGCCGTGCGAGATCAGGTAGGCCTTCGCGCCGGCGACCTTCAGCGGCTGGTTGACCCGGATGACGTCCTTCTTGTCGGGGCCGCCGGGCTCGGAGTACGTGACGGCGGCCTCGAAGGTGCGCGAGGCACCGTGCTCCGGGCCGCCCCGCTCGTACGTACCGGTGAACTTGTCCAGCGTGAAGCTGAACGGCGGCAGGTCGTCCATGCCGAACCACGAGCCCGACTTGAAGTCGTCGTACGCGGTGATCGTGTTGGAGAAACCGCCGCCCTCGACGATCAGCCGGCCGCCCTCGGCCTTGAGCAGCTGGCCCCAGGCGAAGGCGACCAGCATGACGATGAGGGAGACGTGGAAGATCAGGTTGCCGGCCTCGCGCAGGTAGCCCTTCTCGGCGGCGACGGCGTCGCCGACCGTGTGGGCGCGGAAGCGGCGGCTCTTGAGCAGCCCGAGCGCGGCCTCGCGGACCTGCTCGGGATCGGCCTCGGTACGCCAGGTGGTGTACGCGGGCAGCCGGGTGAGGCGTTGCGGGGCGCCCGGCGGGCGGCCGCGCAGCTGGCCGATGAACTGCCAGGTGCGGGGCACGATGCAGCCGATGAGGGAGACGAAGAGCAGGATGTAGATCGCGGAGAACCACACCGAGCTGTAGACGTCGAAGAGCTGGAGCTTCTCGTAGATCGGCGTGAGCGTCTCGTGGGCGTCCTTGAAGGCCTGCACCTTCATCTCGTTCGCGCTGTTCTGCGGAATGAGGGAGCCGGGGATCGCGCCGAGGGAGAGCAGGAACAGCAGGATCAGGGCGACCCGCATGGACGTCAGCTGCCGCCAGAACCAGCGGATCCAGCCGAAGAAGCCGAGGCGGGGGCCGCCGAGGGGGGCCTCGGGGCTCTCCTCGCGGGGGGCGGTGGACAGCTGGGCGCCGGCCTCGCCGAGACCGCCGGACGTGTCGTTGTCCGGTTCGCCCCGGGTGCCGCCCGGCTCGTTCGCGTCCCGCTGCCGGGTGTCGCTCGTGTCAGTCGTGCTCATATCGGAACTCTCAGATCCCCACCGTGAAACCACTGGACCAGCCCTGCATCGTGGAGACCATGCTGTCCCACGCTCCTGTGAGGAGCAGGACACCGGTCACGATCATCATGCCGCCGCCGATCCGCATCACCCACGCGTAGTGCTTCTTCACCCAGGTGAACGCGCCGAGCGCCTTGCGGAAGGCGATGGCCGTGAGGATGAACGGCACGCCGAGACCGAGGCAGTACGCGGCGGTCAGCAGCGCCCCGCGGCCGGCGCTGGCCTGGTCGGCGGCGAGGGCCTGGACGGCGCCGAGCGTCGGGCCGATGCACGGGGTCCAGCCGATGCCGAACAGCGCGCCGAGCAGCGGCGCGCCGACGAGCCCGGTGGCGGGCCGCTTGTGGAAGCGGAACTCGCGCTGGGTGAACCAGGGCATCAGGCCCATGAAGAAGACGCCCATGAGGATCATGAGCACGCCGAGGACGTTCGTGAGGATCCCGCGGTGCTCCTGGAGCGTCCAGCCGAAGAAGCCGAACAGCGCGCCGCCGGAGATGAACACGGCCGAGAAGCCGAGGACGAAGAGGGCGGCGCCGGCGGTCATCCGGCCGCGCCGCGCCTCGCCGAGGTCGGTGCCGGTGACCCCGGTCACGTAACTCAGATAGCCGGGGACGAGCGGCAGGACGCACGGCGAGAAGAAGGAGACCAGTCCGCCGAGCACGGCGATCGGCAGCGCGAGCAGCAGCGCGCCGTTCAGGACCGTCTGATTGGGATCCACGTCGAAATCCCTGTCACTTCTCGGCGAGCAGCGGGTCGATCATGGAACGCAGCTTGGTCTCGTCGAGCGCCATGAGCGAGCGCGCCGCGATCTTCCCGTCCTTGTCGAGAACGATCGTGGAGGGAATGGCCTGCGGATTCAGGGTGCCCTTGGGGAACCCTTCGAGGATGAGCTTTCCGTACGGGTCGAAGAGACTCTGGTACGGAATGCCGAATTCCTTGTCGAAGGCGAGCCCGTCGTCGACGGCGTCGTCGCGGGTGTTGATCCCGACGAACTCGACGTTCGCGCCCTTCGCCTTCATGTCCTTCGCCGTCTTGGCGAAGTGCGGAGCCTCGGCCCGGCAGGGCGCGCACCACGAGCCCCAGACGTTGAGGACGACGACCTTGCCCTTGAGGTCGGCGACATCGAGCTGCTTGCCCTCGATGGTCTTGCCGGCGAGCGTGCCGGTCGCGGCACGCTCGCCCTTGGCAACGGTGGAGATGCCGCCCGTGCTGGTCACGAAGTTGGTCCCACCACCGCCTCCGGACTTGCCGTTGGAGTCGGAGCTGCACGCGGTCAGCGCGAGTGCGGCGGCGGCAACGAGTGCGGCCGCCGGCAGGGCGCGACGAGGGGCACGGCTAAGGCTCATGTGAAAAGTTTCGCATGGGCGATTCGCGGATCTTGGGCGCCCCCCTACGTGCCCGTAAAGCCCCTTGTCAAGACGGGCTAAATCTGTTCCCCCGTTCGGCGGGTCTTTCCGGGGCCCCTCGACGGCCTCTCAGGCGCCCCTCAGGGGGTGGAACCCGCCGCTCCGGCCGCGCCCGCGGAGCCGCTCGCCCCCGCGCCGGCGCCGCCGCCCGTCGCCCCCGCCTCGGGGCGGAGGAAGGTGTTCCATCCGCCGGCCGGGGACTGTCCGACCTCCAGGGTACGCAGCTTCTGCAGGATCTTCGGGTCCTGGACGTCCAGCCAGTCGGTGAACTGCTTGAAGGAGACCAGGCGGACGTCCTTCTTCCCGGCCATGCCCTTCAGGGCCTCCTCGACGGCGTCCATGTAGATGCCGCCGTTCCACTGCTCGAAGTGGTTGCCGATGAAGAAGGGCGCGCGGTTCGACTCGTACGCCCGGTTGAATCCGGCCAGGTACGCCTCGGTGGCCTGCTTGCGCCAGCCGGGGTAGCGGGCGGGCACGCCCTGGGTGGAGTTCTTGGACTGGTTGGCGAGCATGTTGTAGTCCATCGACAGGACCTCGAAGCTGTGGCCGGGGAACGGCACGGCCTGCAACGGCAGGTCCCAGACGCCGCCGCGCTTGACCGGCCACGTCTGCCGGCCGCCGGGCGAGCTGGCGTCGTAACGCCAGCCGAGGCGCTTGGCGGTGGGCAGCAGGTTGTCCTGGCCGAGCAGGCAGGGGGTGCGGCCGCCGACGAGTTCCTTCTTGTAGTCGAAGGGCAGCGGGTCGAGGTCGGTCCAGCCGCTGTTGGTCTTCCACTGGGTGACGAAGCCGATGGCCTGGTCGATCTCGTTCTGCCACTGGGCGGGGGTCCAGTTGGCGCCGGAACCGGAGCCGGCGCAGAAGTGGCCGTTGAAGTGGGTGCCTATCTCGTGGCCTTCGAGCCACGCCTGACGGACGTACTTCAGGGTCTGCTTGATGTGGTCGTCGGTCAGGTAGCCGATGTCGGAGGCGCCGACGCGGTTGTTCGGCGGGCGGTAGAGGTTCTTCTTCGACTCGGGCAGGAGGTAGATGCCGGAGAGGAAGAAGGTCATCGCCGCGTCGTGCTGCTTGGCGAGCTCCAGGAAGCGGGGGAAGAGGCCGTTGCCGACCTCGCCGGCGCCGTCCCAGGAGAAGATCACGAACTGGGGCGGGGTCTGGCCGGGTTCCAGGCGTACGGGGGCGTCGGGCTGGTTGGGCTGCTTTCCGGTGTCCGCGGTGGAACCGTCGCCGATGGGCTTGGCGTCCTTCTCGGTGGGCGAGGCGGAGGTGCCCGATCCGGACGCGTCGCCACCCCGGCCCGGACCGGAACGCCCCGCCCCGTCCTGGTCGCCGATCCCGCACCCGGCTATCCCGAGCGCGGCGGCCGCGCCGACCCCCGCTCCGAGCAGCCTCCTCCGGCTGACTCCGCTGTCCCCGCTCGTCCCGCGCATGCCATCCCCATTCCCGTCGACGCCGGATCAAATCCGATCGTCATACAACCGACAATCAGTGAGATGCCGGAGGGAAGCGGGAGGTTCCGGGAATACGAACAGAAATTCCAAGGCGACCGGGATCTGGCTCATTCCCGGTCGCCTTTGTGGTGATCAGGACGCATATGCGCCTGACCTGACCTTCTCTACCTGACCCTCTCTACCTGACCCTCTCTACAGGGGTAGATGCGGTGACCTACGCGCGCGTGAACGCACGGAATCGGTCACGGGTCACCGTGCCGACGCCTCGAAGGCGGGAGCCCAGGAGGCCGGCACTTCGGAGCCCTTACGCCCCGAACGCCTTCGCCTTGCCCGGGACCGGCTTGGCCCCGGCCCGCAGATGCGCCGGGACGAGGTCGAGGGCCGGCTCGCTGTAGCCCACCGACACGATCTTGTCGCCCTGGTACGTGAACGAGGTCAGCGAGGCGAGCGTGCACTGCCGGCGGCGCGGGTCGTGCCACAGCCGGCGCTTCTCCACGAAGCTGCGCACGATCCAGATCGGCAGCTGGTGGCTCACGCACACCGCCTCGTGCCCGCGCGCCGCGTCCTTCGCCGCGTCGAGGGCGCCCATCATGCGGACGACCTGCTCCACGTACGGCTCGCCCCAGGACGGCCGGAACGGGTTGGTCAGGTGCTTCCAGTTCGCCGGCTTCTTCAGCGCGCCGTCGCCGACGCCGAAGGTCTTGCCCTCGAAGACGTTCGCCGCCTCGATCAGCCGCTCGTCGGTGGCCAGGTCCAGGCCGTGCGTCTTGGCGATCGGCGTGGCCGTCTCCTGCGCGCGCTCCAGCGGGGAGGCCACGACATGCGTGATGTCCCGGCCCGCGAGGTGCTCGGCGACCCGGTCGGCCATCCGCCGGCCCAGCTCGGAGAGGTGGTAGCCGGGGCGGCGGCCGTAGAGCACGCCGTCGGGGTTGTGGACCTCGCCGTGCCGCATCAGGTGGACGACGGTGATGTCGTTCGTCCCGGCCTCGCTCATCCCTGGACCTCCGTGGCTTCGGCGGCGGCCCGGGCGGCGGCCGGCAGGGCGGCGGCGACGCGCTCGATGGCGCGCTCGTCGTGGGCGGTGGACACGAACCAGGACTCGAAGGCCGACGGCGGCAGGTAGACGCCGTCCGCGAGCATCGAGTGGAAGAAGGCGTTGAAGCGGAACGCCTCCTGCTTCTTCGCGTCGTCGTAGTTCCGCACCTCGTCGGCGGTGAAGAACACGGAGAACATGTTGGACGCGGTCTGCACCCGGTGCGCCACGCCCTCCTTGGTCAGCGCGCCGGTGACCAGGCCGCGGATCTCCGCCGAGACCGCGTCCACCTTCGCGTACGCGGCCTCGTCCAGCAGCCGCAGCTGCGCGAGGCCGGCGGCGGTCGCGATCGGGTTACCGGACAGGGTGCCGGCCTGGTAGACCGGGCCGGCCGGGGCGAGGTGGCCCATGACGTCGGCGCGGCCGCCGAAGGCCGCGGCCGGGAAGCCGCCGCCCATGACCTTGCCGAAGGTCATCAGGTCGGGGCGGACGCCGTCGACGCCGTACCAGCCGGCCCGGCTGGTCCGGAAACCGGTCATGACCTCGTCGGAGATGTACAGCGCGCCGTTCTCCCGGCAGGCGTCCGCGAGCCCCTGGTTGAAGCCGGGCAGCGGCGGGACGACGCCCATGTTGCCCGGCGACGCCTCGGTGATCACACAGGCGATCTCGCCCGGGTGCGCGGCGAACGCGGCCCGGACCGCCTCCAGGTCGTTGTACGGCAGCACGATGGTGTCGCCGGCCTGGGCGCCGGTCACACCGGGCGTGTCGGGCAGGCCGAAGGTGGCCACGCCGGAGCCGGCCGCGGCGAGCAGCGCGTCCACGTGACCGTGGTAGCAGCCGGCGAACTTCACGACCTTGGCCCGCCCGGTGAAACCGCGGGCCAGCCGGATCGCGGACATGGTGGCCTCGGTGCCGGACGACACCAGGCGTACCTGCTCGACGGGCTCGACGCGGGCGACGATCTCCTCGGCGAGCGCGACCTCGCCCTCACCCGGCGTACCGAAGGAGGTGCCGCGGGCCACCGCCGCCTGCACGTCCGCGAGCACCTCGGGGTGCGCGTGCCCGAGGATCATCGGGCCCCACGAGCAGACCAGGTCGACGTACTCGCGACCGTCCGCGTCGGTGAGGTACGGGCCGGAGCCGGACACCATGAACCGGGGCGTGCCGCCCACGGCCCGGAAGGCCCGCACCGGAGAGTTCACGCCGCCGGGCGTCACGAGGGACGCGCGGTCGAAAAGCGTCTGTGAGACTGGGGCTTCGTATGAATACGGCACTGTGTTCCTGACCTGCGAGTCGGAGGCGGGTACGGCGGGAAGGCGTGGGCGCCCTGTGAATTACGCCAGGGCGCGCGTGCTCCGTGTCTGCGAAACTGGGGCTTCAAAGGGATGGCTCACGGATTCCATGGTGTCAGAGGCCACGGCGATCTTGCGGACAGGTGTTTCACCGCGAGGGCGCGGGGGAGGTCACTGACACGATGATCGGGTCGCGCCGCGGAGTCGTGCGGCCTGGAACAGCAGTCGGGTGGAGATATGCATCGCGGTGGCGGACCGGGCGAGGGGACCGACGACCTGGGTCCCGATCCTGTCCGGCGGGGGAGGCACCGGCGCCGGCGGACGGAAGAACCGAGGGCGAACGAGCCGCGGACCGGCGACTCGCGCTCCGGCGATCCACGAAACGGTGATCCGAGGACGGGCGATTCGCGGTCGGGGGATTCACGGACGGGTGACGGCACGCGGGCCAACGAGCCGCGCGCGAACGAGCCTCGGACGAACGAGCCGTGTACGAACGAACCGCGGGCCAGCGAGCCGCGTACGAACGAGCCTCGGGCCAACGAGTCGCGTACCGGCGAGCCGCGGGCCAACGAGTCGCGGCCTGCCGACCCGTGGGTGAGCGACCCGTGGCCCGCCGCGGACGCCGTACGGAGCGGCGGGATCGGTGCCGGCGGTGCGTCGTCGGCCGGTTCGGCTGGGGAGAACGGATCGGATTCAGCCATTTCGGACGACTCGCGGCTCGGCCGTGCCCGCGCCCGCCGGGCCAGGGCGGCCCGGGAGGCGCGCGAGGCCCGGGAGGCGCAGAAGGCACGTGAGGGTCGTGAGAGCCGCGAGGGCCGTGAGGGTCGTGATACGCACGATCCGTTCGAGCTCCGCGAGGCGCGCGAGTCACGCGAGAAGCACGAGATCCACGAGCGGCACGAGGCCCGTGACGTCCATGAGGCGCGCGAGATCCACGAGGCGCGGGAGACGCGCGAAGCCCATGAGCCGCGGCAGACGCGTGAGACGTACGAGCTGCGCGAGCCGTACGAGGTGCGGGACGAGGTACGGGACGAGGTACGGGAGACGCGCGAGCCGAGCCGGCTCGGCGTACCGCTGACCGGGACCGGCAGGAGTGGGCTGGGCGTGACCTACAAGTACTTCGGCGCGCCCGACGGCGCGACCGCGGCCCGTGTCCCGATCTCGATGCGCCCCGAGGAACTGGGCGGCGACGAGCTGGGCATGGGCGGCATGTTCACCCGGATCAAGCCCGAGACGATAGCGGCGATGGTCCTCACCGGCATCCAGGGCATGCCCCTGCACAAGGTCCCTCCGCTGGAACTCGTCGTCCTGCACCCGGACTACGCGGTCGTGAAGCTCCCGATGACGGCGGTCGACCCGCTGCGCGACATCGGCGAGGAGTCGGTCGGCGCCGCCGCCTTCATCTGGTCCACCGTCCCCGACCGCGGCGGCCCGCAGGACGCCTTCAACGTCTACCGGCTGCTGCACGAGTGGCAGGACTTCTCCCACCGCCTCCACGAGGCGGGCCACCAGCCGTACTGCCTCGTCTGGCCTTAGGGCCTCTCTTTCGGATCTTGCTGGGCTCGCGTGCCCCGGCACGCGCGCTCGCCGCGTTGTCGTCGGTCGCCAACTCCCCCGTAGCCCTTCGGGCACGGGAGGTACCCCCACCGCGTTGTCTCCCTCCTCCGCCTTGCGATCACACGCACCGGACCCCGCTCCCTGATCCAGCCTGACCCAAAAGAAAGGCCCTAGGGACCACCGCTTAGGCTCCACCGCTACTCCTCCCGCGCCGCGGCCTTCGCGCGCTCCGCGGCCAGTTCGCGGGCCGAGGCGAGGCGGTAGGGGACGTCGATGACGACGACGTTCTTCATGAACAGCAGCCGGGCCTTGAGCCGGAGCGCGGTCTGGTTGTGCAGCGGCTGCTCCCACCAGTGGCCGACCACGTACTCGGGGATCACGACCGAGACCACCGAGTCCGCGCCGCGCTCCGGCGCCTCGCGGATGTGCCGCAGCAGCGGCTGGACGATCGAGCGGTACGGGGTACTCAGCACCCGCAGCGGTACGTCGATCTCGTGCGCCTCCCAGCCGGCCCGCAGCACCTCCGCCTCGGCCGGGTCCTCGGCGACGGTGAGCGCGGTGAGGGACGCGGGCTTGAGCGTCTTGGCATAGGACAAGGCGCGCAGGCTCGGCGCGTTGACGGTGGACACCAGGACCAGGACGTGGTTCTCGGCGAGCGGCCGTGGGTGGGCGCCGGGCGCGATCGCGACCTCGGCGGCGACCGTGTCGTAATGCCGGCGCACGCTCTTCATGCCGGCGAACAGCAGCGGCATCGCGATGACGACGATCCACGCCCCGTGCGTGAACTTGCTGATGAGGACGATCACCAGCACGACCGAGGTGAGACAGGCGCCGAAGCCGTTGATGGTGAGGCGGCGCACGATGCGGCGGCGCTCACGCCGAGTCAGGTGGGCGACCGGGTTGGCGAGTTCACGCCGCCAGTGCCGGACCATGCCGGACTGGGACAGCGTGAAGGAGACGAAGACGCCGATGATGTAGAGCTGGATCAGCCGGGTCAGGTTGGCGTTGAACGCGACGATGAGGGCGATCGCGGTCAGGGCGAGCAGCAGGACGCCGTTGGAGTGCACGAGCCGGTCGCCGCGGTGCACGAGCTGGCGCGGCGCGAAGCCGTCGCGGGCCAGGACGGACGCGAGCATCGGGAAGCCGTTGAAGGCGGTGTTGGCGGCCAGGACGAGGACGCCCGCGGTGACGGCCTGGAGGGCGTAGAAGAGGACGTGCCAGTCGCCGAAGGTGGCGCGGCCGATCTGGGCGAGGGCGGTCGCGGTCGGCGTTCCGGGCGGAAGGCCCAGCTGGGTGGGGTCCTCGGCGATGTGGACGTCGTAGAGCATGGCGAGCGTCGTGATGCCGAAGAACATCGTCGCGGAGAAGCCGCCCATGACCGCCAGGGTCATGGCGGCGTTACGGCTCTTCGGCTTCCGGAAGGCGGGCACGCCGTTGCTGATCGCCTCGACGCCGGTGAGCGCCGTACAGCCGGACGCGAAGGCGCGCAGGCCGAGCAGGACGAGGGCGAGGCCGGAGTACACGGACACCTGCTCGACCGGCAGCCCGGCGGATTCGGCGCGCGGGGTGGTGCCGGTCGCCATGCGGACCGCCGCGACCGCGAACATCAGGTAGATCACGCCGATGAAGGCGTAGGTGGGGACGGCGAACCAGCGCCCGGACTCGCGCACTCCGCGCAGATTCATCCACGCCAGCAGGGCCACGGCGGCCGCCGACAGGATCGTCGCCTGGTCGTGCAGGGCGGGCGCGGCCGAGGTGAGGGCGGCGACCCCGGAGACGACGGAGACGGCGACGGTCATCACGTAGTCGATGAGCAGCGCGCCGGCGGCGGTGAGAGCCGCCGTCGTACCGAGGTTCTCGGACGAGACGACATAGGCCCCGCCGCCGCCCGGATAGGCGTAGCAGGTCTGCCGGTACGAGGCGACGACCACGAGCAGCAGCACGACGATGCCGGCCGCCGCCCACCAGGCCAGATGCAGCACGGCCAGGCCGCCGAGGGCGAGGATCAGCAGGATCTCCTCGGTGGCGTAGGCGACGGAGGAGAGCGGGTCGCTGCAGAAGATCGGCAGGGCGAGCCGTTTGGGCAGCAGGGTGTCGCCGAGCCGGGCGCTGTCCAACGGACGTCCGACCAGCAGGCGTTTCGCCACGTTTCCAGCTCTCATAAGTGCTGAAGTTAGGACGAATCGGATGTAATACGCGGCCGCCGCGCCCGCCGGCGCCCCGGCCCCGCGCGAGAGAGGACGCGATGTGGTGATCCCCGCGAGCAGCACGACGAGCGACCGGAGCGGCAGGAACGGCACGACGAGCGGCCCGGTGACGGGCACGGCGAGTGGCACGGCGAGCGGCACGGCGAGCCGGTCCGCGGCGCGACCCCTGCAGATCGGCGAGGTCGCGGTCCTGACGGAACTGCCCCTGCGCACCATCCGCCAGTACGAGGACTGCGGCCTGGTCGTCCCGTCCACGGCCTCCGAGGGCGGCTTCCCGCTCTACACGGACGCCGACGTCGCCCGCCTGATGGTGATCCGCCGGATGAAGCCGCTCGGCTTCACCCTCGACGAGACCCGCGACCTGCTCAGCGCCGTGGACCGGCTCGCCGCCGACGTCCCCGACACCCCCGGCGAACTGGACCCGCCCACCCGCGGGGCCCTCGTCGCCCTCGTCCGCGGCTACGAACAGGCCGCCACCGAACGCGTCGCGGAACTGCACGCCCAGCTCGCCCGCGCGGAGGAGTTCGCGGCCTCGCTGCGGGCCCGGCTGCCGTAGCGGGCGGGCGGCTCTCCGCGCGCGCGGGGGAACGAAGGGCCTACGCGCGCGAGGTGGCGGTGCTACGCCCGGGGGTCGCGGCCCGTCGCCGCGAGCAGCCGCTCGAACGCGCTCGCCCCGGCGGGCGGCTCCACGGGCTCCCCGAACACGTTCATCCGCCGCGCGTTCGGCGCCGGCTCCGCCACCACCCCGGTCAGCTCGTCCACGACCGCCGGGTCCGGGGCGAAGGCCCGGCCGGTCGCCCGGGCCGGGTCCCACCCGTGCACGGTCAGGTCGAGCAGCGCCATCGCGCCGACCGTCCGGGCCGGCATCCCCATCTGCCCGGTCGTCCCCTCCTCCGCGCCGGGCGCCGCCCAGGCGTCGACCAGCTTCGCCGTCTCCGTCTCGAACCGGTCCCGCCAGCCGGGGCCGGTGGCGAGCCGGCCGAACGTGCCGGAGAAGTCGGCGGACTCCTTGGCGGCGAGCAGCCGGAAGTTCACGACGACCTCGAAGAGGTGGTCGAGCAGCCCCTGGACGTCGTACTCGGCGCAGGGCGTCGGCGCGCCCAGCCGGTCGTCGGCGATGCCGTGCACCAGGGGGACGGCGTGGGCGGCGGCGGTGCCGAGCAGCCCGGAGAGGGGACGGCTCGCGGGGGCGCGGAGGTCGGAGTCGTGGTCGTGGTCGTGGTCGTACGTCATGAACCCGACGCTAAGCAGCTCCGCGCCGCCCCGGCTTGAACAAACCCGCCAGATCGAAAAACATGGGCGCATGACCGCCCCAGGCCCGCGACGCGACACCCGGGGCATCGTGGACGCCGCCACGCTGTTCGCCCGCGTCCGCTTCCGCCGCCACACGCCGGCGCCCGCGCTCCGCCCGTATCTGGAGCACTACTGGCTGATCGACTGGGACCTGCCGGAACCGTACCCGTCCCGGGTCGTCCCGCACCCGTCCGTGAACGTCGTCTTCGAGCGGCAGGCGGACACCCCCGCCACCGGGGTCGTCTCGGGCGTCGCCGACGGCCTGTACACGCGCGTGCTCGCCGGTACGGGGCGGGCCAGCGGCGTGCAGTTCCGGCCGGGCGGCTTCCGCCCCTTCGCACCCGACCACCCGGTCACCCACTGGACGGGCCGGCTGGCCCCGCTCGCCGAGGCGTTCCCCGGCACGGACGCGCGCGAGGCGGCCGCGATCCTGGACCCCGGTGCCCTCGGCGCGCCCGGCGCTCCGGGCACTCCCGGCGCTCCGGGCACTCCGGGCACTCCCGGCGCTCCTGACGACGAGACCGACGACCCCGCGCGCGTGGCGGCCCTCGACGCCTTCCTGCTGGCCCGCGGACCGGTCCCCGACCCGGCGGCCGAGGAGGCGATGGCCCTGGTGGAGCTGGTCCGGACGGACCGTACGGTCCGGCGGGTGTCCGCGCTCGCCCGTACCGCCGGACTGTCCGCGCGCTCGCTCCAGCGGCTCTTCGCCGGCTACGTGGGCGTCGGCCCCAAGTGGGTCATCCTGCGCTACCGGGTCCACGAGGCCCTGGAACACGCCGAACCCGGCCCCGCGGACACCCCCGCCCCGCCCCCGGACTGGGCCCGCCTCGCCGCCGACCTCGGCTACAGCGACCAGGCCCATCTCGTCCGGGACTTCACGGCGACCGTCGGGGTTCCTCCGACCGCGTACCCCGGAACTCCTACGGCTGCCCCAAAGGCTTGAGCTCGCGGCTGAAGTGGAAGGCCACGATGTCGAGGCGCTCGCGGAGGTAGAACCGGTGGGCGCCGGTGCGGTGCGTGCCGGAGTCCAGGTCGAGTTCGTGGCAGCCGGCCTCGCGCGCGCGGGTCTCCAGATGGGCGAGCAGCGCGTGGCCGACGCCGGTGGAGCGGACGGTCTCCCGGGTCACCAGATCGTCCACGTACAGCTTCTTCAGGGAGCTGGTGGTCGCGATGATCCGCCAGCCCGCGACGCCCGCGCACGTCCCGTCCTCGGCGTACGCGGCGGTGAAGCGCAGACCCTGGGGGTGGCCCTCGGCGTAGACGTCGTACAGCAGCCCGGCCGTGAGGTGGGGCCGCAGCTCGCGCAGCACCGGCAGGATCTCGCTCTCCAGGCGCGGGTCGCCGGGCTCGATCTCGATGATCTTCATGCGGGGACCGTACCGCGCGGCGCCGGGGCCGGAGCGGGAGCCGGAGCCGGAGTGGGAGCCGGAGCGGGAGCCGGCGCGGGGGCCCGCGCCGAAATCCCTGGCCGCGCGGGGCCGGGCGGTGCGATCCTGTCCCCGTGAACGGTCCGGAGATCCACATCGGCTTCGCCCCCGCCCTGCGCCTGTTCGTCCCCGCGGACCGCCGCGCGGGACACACCGCGCTGGCCACCGACGGCGCCTCGTCGCTCGGTCATGTGGTGGAGTCCCTGGGCGTGCCTCTCACCGAGGCGGGACGGCTGCTCGTGGACGGCAGACCGGTGGACCGTTCGCACGTCCCGGCGGCCGGCGAGACGGTCGACGTGGAGGACGTCGTACGCCCCCAGCCGGTGCCCGGCGCCCCGCTGCGCTTCCTGCTCGACGTGCACCTCGGCACACTGGCCCGACGGCTGCGGCTGCTCGGCGTCGACGCCGCGTACGAGAGCGAGGACATCGGCGACCCGGCGCTCGCCGCGCTCTCCGCGAAGGAGCGGCGCGTGATGCTGTCCCGGGACCGCGGGCTGCTGCGCCGCCGCGAGCTGTGGGCCGGCGCGTACATCTACAGCGACCAGCCGGACGAGCAACTGCGCGACGTCCTCGAACGCTTCGCGCCGCCGCTCGCGCCCTGGACCCGCTGCACGGCGTGCAACGGGCCGCTGACCGAGGCCGACAAGGACGCGGTGCGCGACCGGCTGGAGCACGGCACGGAGAAGACGTACGACGTGTTCGCCCGGTGCGTGGAGTGCGGCCGGGTGTACTGGCGCGGGGCGCACCACGCCCGCTTGGAGGCGATCGTCACGGACGCGGTCCGCGAGTTCGGCGGCGCGGGCGCGCGCTGAGCCCGTACCGGCCCCGTTTACGCCCTTACGGCGTCTCGGCGGTCAGATAGCGCTGGATCGTCGGCCCCAGCCAGGCGACGACCTCCTCGCGGGGCATCTCGGCGGCGGGCGCGAGCCGCAGCACGTAGCGGGCGAGCGCCATGCCGAGGATCTGTGAGGCCACGAGGGCGGCCCGGCCGGGTGCCTCGGCCGGCACGGGGCAGGTGCCCTGGGCGATCGTGACCAGCTGTTCGGCGAAGATCTCCCGCATCCGCTCGGTGCCGGCGGCATTGGTGACCCCGGCGCGCAGCAGCCCCGTGAGCACGTCGTCGCGCTCCCAGCGGTCGAGGAAGTGCTCGACGAGCGCCGTGCCGATGTGCCGGGCGGGCATCCCGCTCAGCTCGGGGATCTCCAGCTCGATGGCGGTGGCCGCCGCGAACAGCCCCTCCTTGTTGCCGTAGTAGCGCATGACCATCGACGGGTCGATCCCCGCGTCGCGGGCGATGGCCCGGATGGTCGCGCGCTCGTATCCGTCGGCGGCGAAGCGCTCGCGGGCGGCCTCGATGATCGCGGAACGGGTGGCGTCGGAGCGGCGTGCGGTGGTCATGCCCACGACTGTAGGCCAACAAGCGTTGACATTCCAGTGACGCCGGATCTACGCTTGCCAACAAGTGTTGACCCACACATGTTGGCCAACGAGTGTAGACATCCCTGGAGGCAGTGATGAGCACCATCGGCCCCACCGTCACCACCCGCGCCACCACCACCCCCGCGACCGCCGACGACCGCGGCTACGACACCGACGTCCTCGTCGTCGGCGCCGGACCCACCGGACTCCTGCTCGCGGGCGACCTCGCCGCGTCCGGCCTGCGCGTCACCCTCGTCGAGCGCCGCGGCCCCGCCGTCAGCAACACGACCCGCGCCTTCGCCGTCCACGCCCGCACCCTCGAACAGCTCGACGCCCGCGGCCTCGCCGAACCGCTCCTCGCCACCGGCACCTGCCTCGACCAGCTGGAGATGTTCGGCCGGGTCACCTTCGACCTCTCCCACCTGCGGACCCGCTTCCCGTACGTGCTCGTCACCCCGCAGTACGAGGTCGAGCGCCTCCTCGAAGACCGCGCCCGGGCCGCCGGCGCCGACATCCGGTACGACACGGAACTGCGCGGCCTCCGCCAGGACGCCGACTCCGTCACCGCCGACCTCGCCACCACATCCGAAGGCGCCACGTCCGAAGGCGCCGCCGGCCCCTCGGACCAGCCCCAGGACCAGCCCCGGTCCCGCACGCTCCGCGCCCGCTACCTCGTCGGCACCGACGGCGTCCGCAGCGCCGTACGCCGCGCCATCGGCCTGCCCTTCCCCGGCGGCGCCGTGATCCGCTCCCTCGTCCTCGCCGACGTCCGCCTCACCGACACACCCCCCGCGGCCCTCACCCTCGCCTCCGGCGGCGACTCCTTCGCCGTGGTCATCCCCTTCGGCGACGGCTGGTACCGGGTCATGGGCTGGGACCGCTCGCGCCAGGTCCCCGACAGCGAACCCGTGGAGCTGGACGAACTCCGCGGGATCGTCCGCCGCGCCTTCGGCACCGACCACGGCATGCACGACGCCCGCTGGCTCTCCCGCTTCCACAGCGACGAACGCCAGGCCCCCGCCTACCGCGCCGGCCGCGTCTTCCTCGCCGGAGACGCCGCCCACGTCCACTCCCCCGCCGGCGGCCAGGGCATGAACACCGGCCTCCAGGACGCCGCCAACCTCTCCTGGAAACTCGCCGCCGTCCTCCACGGCGAGGCACCCGACCCCGGCGCCCTCCTCGACAGCTACCAGGCCGAACGGCACCCGGTCGGCACCCAGGTCCTGCGCAGCAGCGGCGCCCTCATCCGCCTCGCCATCGCCCGCACCCCGCTCCAGCGCGCCGCCCGCGGCGTCTCCGCCCGCGTCCTCGCCCACGTCCGGCCCGTCACCTCGTACGCCATGGGCCAGGTCACCGGCATCGGCATCGCCTACAACCGGGACACCCGCCGGGTCCCCGACCTGAAACTCCGCGAGGGCCGGCTGTACGAGCTGCTGCGCGAGGGCCGCTTCGTCCTCGTCGCCCCCGAGGGCACCGCCCCCGTCCCGCCGCCCTCGACCCCCGTCGCCCCTGACCGGCTCATCCGCGCCACCTGGTCGAACCCGGCCCGCCGCGACCCCCTCCTGGTCCGCCCCGACGGCTACACCGCCGCACTCCGCTGACGGCCCGCGGCCGTATCGGAGCAACACCGGAGCAGCACCGGAGCAGCACCGGGGAACCAGGGCGCCGTCCCGGCCGGCCACCCGTCGGCCGGACGCCCCATGGCACCCTTCCCTCATGCTGATCGCCCGCTCCGCCCTGCTCTTCGTCCTCGCCGCCCTCTTCGAAATCGGCGGCGCGTGGCTCGTCTGGCAAGGCGTACGGGAACACCGCGGCTGGATCTGGATCGGCGCCGGCGTCCTCGCCCTCGGCGTCTACGGCTTCGTCGCCACCCTCCAGCCCGACGCCGAGTTCGGCCGCGTCCTCGCCGCCTACGGCGGCGTCTTCGTGGCCGGCTCGATCGCCTGGGGCATGGTCGCCGACGGCTACCGCCCCGACCGCTGGGACGTCACCGGCGCCCTCGTCTGCCTCGCCGGCATGGCCGTCATCATGTACGCGCCCCGCGGCCACTGACCTCGCCGGAACGCCCCGTCCTATCCTGACCAGGCCCACCGAGGCCACCGACCACCCCGCGCCAGGAGCACGTCATGACCGCCGCCGCCCAGCCCATCGCCGTCGTCACCGGAGCCAGCAGCGGCATCGGCGCGGCCACCGCCCGACAGCTCGCCGCCGCGGGCTACCGCGTCGTCCTCACCGCCCGCCGCACGGACCGTATCGAGGCCCTCGCCGCCGAGATCAACGAGGCCGGCCACCAGGCCACCGCGTACACCCTCGACGTCACCGACCGCGCCGCCGTCGACGAGTTCGCCACCGCCTTCCGCACCCTCGCCGTCCTCGTCAACAACGCCGGCGGCGCCCTCGGCGCCGACCCCGTCGCCACCGGCGACCCCGCCGACTGGCGCCGCATGTACGAGGTCAACGTCCTCGGCACCCTCCACATGACCCAGGCCCTGCTCCCCGCCCTCACCGCGAGCGGCGACGGCACGGTCGTGGTCGTCTCCTCCACCGCGGGCCACGGCACCTACGAGGGCGGCGCGGGCTACGTCGCCGCCAAGCACGGCTCCCACGTCCTCGCCGAGACCCTCCGCCTGGAGATCGTCGGCACTCCGGTCCGCGTCATAGAGATCGCCCCGGGCATGGTCAAGACCGAGGAGTTCGCCACCACCCGCTTCAACGGCGACACCGACAAGGCCGCCAAGGTCTACGCGGGCGTGGCCGAACCCCTCACCGCCGACGACGTCGCCGACACCGTCACCTGGGCCTGCACCCGCCCCCCGCACGTCAACATCGATCTCCTGGTCGTCCGCCCCCGCGCCCAGGCCTCCAACACCAAGGTCCACCGCGCACTCTGAGCCACCGGGTGAACCATCCCGGACCCCCCCCCGGCGCCGAACGAGGCCCGCTCTCTACGGTCGGCACCACTCCATACGGCAACGGCCCTCGGCCGGGACGGCGATCCCGGCCGAGGGGGGGCGCCCCCCCGCCGCCCCCGCCCCCCCCCACCCCGGGGGAGCCCCTCCCGGTTTCGACCTGGTTGAGCTTGGCGACCACCACCACCAACTCA